>NZ_JBUZTL010000015.1:0-134666 GCF_055408345.1 Pseudomonas sp. B424
GTGGAGGTTCTGCGCAGTGGGCCTCCCGGCATGGATGCCGGGAGAGCCGTGCTGGGCCAAGGATGGCCCGTCACGGCGTGCCCACGGAGCGGGACCGGAACGAGGGACACCTGAGCGAAGCGAGGGCCGTACGCTGGGGCAAGGCCTTTTTGCTTACTTTTGTGGCTGTTTGACAAAAGTAAGCCGCCGTAAGGGCGGAACCCGTAGAACGCCGTGGCGCATCGAATGGATATGTACTCGGGGTGAATAACTGCAACACCAAGTACATATCCGCCACACACGCCCAACTGGAATGGGGGCATTCGCGTTGTTTGTACAATCCCCTGGCTACAGAGAAGGCAAAAGCAAAAGCAATAACCAGATTTGAAACAGCACCCATTTTTTGTGGGAGCGAGCCTGCTCGCGAAACAGGCGACGTGATCTTCCTGGCAAACCCCAGTGATGCCTTCGCGAGCAAGCCCGCTCCCACAGAGGAGATGTGCGAGTCTCGCAGACCTCGCCGGCAAACAGGCCCGCCTGCCGCCTCGAACGCCTTTGATCTGCCCGCCCCTTCGACGTGCCCACGGAGCAGGACCGGAGCAAGGGCGAAACCCGTAAAACACCGTGGCACAGCGAATGGATATGTACCCTGTAAAAGCATTTGCTGGCGCTACGCACCAGATCGCAGCCTTCGGCAGCGGCTACAGGTTATGTACCTGCCCCCTCAACCCAGCAATGCCTGCAAATCGTTATACAAAGCCTGCGGTATCTGCACCCCGTCCACCAGACTGCGCGCCCGCGCCTCATACCGGCGTTGCGACGGCAACCGCGCACCCTGCCCCTCAATCCCGGCAAACAACACCTCAGCCCGGGTCAGATGCTGCTCGGTTGCCGCCCCCAGAAAACGCTGCGGATCAAACGCAATAATCAACTCACCATGGTACGGCGAAGACTTGCTCCCCGCGTCATACGCCAACGATTCAGCACTGGTCAAATCACCGATCAAAGGCCCGGCAATCAACTCCACCATCGCCGCCAGCGCCGAGCCTTTGTGCCCACCGAAGGTCAGCATCGCCCCCGCATCAAGCACCACATTGGCATCAGTACTCGGCTGCCCGTGCGCATCCACTCCCCAGCCCTCAGGAATCGCCTTGCCGGCACGGCGATGCAACTCAATATCCCCCCGGGCAATGGCACTGGTGGCGAAATCAAAAACGAAGGGATCATTACCCGCACGCGGCCAGCCAAACGCAATGGGATTGGTGCCAAATACCGGTTGATTGCCTCCTGCAGGCGCCACCCAGGCATGGCTCGGGTTACAGGCCAGCGCCACCAGTCCGGCCGCCGTCAGTTGCTCAATCTCCACCCACAACGCAGAAAAGTGCACACACCGGTTAATCGCCAGCGCCGCAATACCATTAGCCCGGGTTTTTTCCTGCAGCATTGGCAAACCCGCCTGAAACGCCAGCTGAGAAAAACCACCCGCTGCATCCACACGCACGATCGAAGGCGCCTGATCGATGACCTGCGGCACGGCATCAGGCGAAACCTTGCCCGCGCGCAAGGAATTGACACACCCCAACACCCGGTACAGACCGTGGGAAGCGCAGCCGTCGCGCTCCCCTGCCAGCACCGTAGCACTCACCGCACGGGCATGGGCCTGATTGAAACCGTTATGCAACAAGATGGATTCGGCCAGCTCATACGCTTGGGCCAGGGACAGTCGGATCATGGTCAACTCCTTGAACAGACCTTCCAGACTGGCCCGTTCCAGGGTTCGCGGCTTGATCGATTCAGGCCGGGGACATGACGAATTCGGCACAATCTGGCTCAAGCGCCGCCAAGCGGTGGAAGTGTCCGGTAATCGCCTCCACCAACGCCGCATCCTGTATCGGGTGCAACCCCGGATACGGACGCCCGTTGTAGTTCCCGCTCCAGGTCAACACCGCTTCGACACTGCCGCTGTCCTGGTACAGGGTTCGCATCAACAGACACTCCTGATCCTTGCTGTCGGGGCAACGCAGCGCGTAATGCAGGGCCAGGGCACTGCCAAACGCCAGGGCGCTGCTGTCGATGCCGTGCTTTTGGGCCAGGTCGATGCTGCGAAAAATACGCTCGTTACGTTGCAGTTTACGCAGCGGGTCCCGACCCACACGGGCGCAGGGGTCCTTGAACGACGTGCTGCAACGCTCCAGAAAGGTTTTCGAAAAATCCGCAACGGCTTGAGCCATGTGCGGGTACTCAGCCACCAGCGCCGGGCCGACCTCCCGGTCAATCAAGTGTCGGGCCAGGGCGCTGACCCGCGAGTCGCCCATGCCCTGCCCCAACCAGGAATGCCCCAGCAGGCTGGCGTACCAGGCAATGATGGCGTGGGGGCCATTCCACAGCAGGTTTTTCATCACCTGGGTCTGGGTGATGTCATCCACGGTTTTGACCTGGCGCAGGCGCTCCAGAAGATTGCTGCAGCGCTCGGCATACAACGGCATGTCCGACTCGCTGTTGAACAGAATCAGGTGCAACTGGTTCAGCGCATTGCTGGACTGGGCGAAGGGCCGAAAACGGCTGATCAGCCGCTCGTACTCGGGCACCGGTGTCTTGGCGCAGGCTTTCGGTGCATCCACCTCGTCACTCAGGCTGTTCTGGAACATTTTCGACTTGATGCGCAACTGGCGCACCAGCGACTCGGTGGAAATTTTCGAGACGATGCGGCTGACTACGGTTTCGGCAAAGTGCGTATTGGCCAGGATTTTCTGGCACAACTCGGGGCTGACCAGCAGCTCCAGCTGAGCTTGCACGTGACGGCGAACGAAGTCCGCGCCACCGACTTTGTTCAACACAATAAGGATCGTCAGCTCGCGGCCACGACGCTCATAGCGCCGGATCAGGCCCTTGGCAATCACATCCGCCTGTTTGCGGATCGCAGGCTCCGGCAGGGTGAGCCCGACGATTTCCGCCACGTCGTACATGTTGATCACCGCCTCGGCGTCGTCCATGTCGATCATGCGCAGGTTTTCGATGGTCTGATCGAAAGACGTGGCGCCATAACGCACGCTGAACCGGCCGAACGCCTGGATGGTGTCGCGCAGCATCCGCGAACGGGTCGCTGCAATGATCTCGCACGGCCGGGTGTAGCCGTCCCAGTGGGAGAAAATCTGCGTCAGGTAACCGCCGCCCATCGCGCCAAAACCGTGAATACCGGCACTGAACTGGTTGAGTGCCTGGGGGAAACTCTCGGTGAGTTCCGGGGTACCGAGGTCGGGCATGCAATCGTTCAAGTCGGCCAGAAACTGGTGCATGTTCTGGTAAGCCTTCAACGCCCCGGCCTTGACTTCGGGTGCGGGTGGCTTGATGTCTTCGATCAGGATCGGTTGGCCTTCGGCACGGATCGCTGACAGCAGGCCATTTTCAGAGTCCTCCAGCATCAGGCAATGCTGGGGCAGGCAATTGAGCGCGCTGGCCGCCTTGAGGAAAATCTCCGGATGGGGCTTGCCCTGGGTCACTTCATCGCCGCACACGGTGATGTCGAAATACTTGAGCACGTTGGCATTGATCAAGTATTCCTCGGCGATGGCGCGACGGCTCGACGTGGCTACAGCCATGGTCAGGCCGTACTTGCGCAAGCGCTCCAGCACCTCCAGCAAACCGTCCTTGATCGGCACCCCCTGATTGCGCACATGGGCCAGTTCCAGCTCATCGGCGCGCTGGCGGACTGCCGCATACGGGAAGTCTTCACCGTGGTTGGCTTTGGCCAGTTCCTCAGCCTTCTTCGCACTCAGGCCCAATGACCCGATCAGGGTTTCTTCACTGAGCGGCGTACCGTAGATCTCGAGTGCCGCCTGCTTGAGGGTTTTGAAACGCAGGCGCTCGGTGTCGAACATGGTGCCGTCCATATCGAAGATGGCACTGAAAATTCTCTTGCCCTGGAAATAAATCATGGGGGGTGCAACTCCTTGTGTAGCGGGAGCGTCTCGCAGCCATGCGCAGGCCAGAAAACGCTGTCGTGACTTGACCAAAAACCGGCCATTCAAAGGCTCAGGCGGGTCGCAGTACAGTCAGAAAGTGGTGGGGAGCAAATCAGCGCAAATCAGGCGGAGGGACGTAACAAAGGCGCCAGTCGACGCAGCGGCCAGGTAAACAGCGGGGTAAAGCGAAGAGGACAACGAGGCGAGAAACAGACCCTGTCACTGCGTGAACGCAGCCTTTGACGTGAGGCCCACAACTCGCAATCAGGGATGCGAAGTGTGAGCCGAACTGGCGATTGATACGTGTGATTCCATCCATAAGAGCGTTGTAATTTCCTGTAATACGGTTGGTTGCCTTTTTAGCTATACCCCATCCAAAGCCTGCAAATCAAGGTTTGCATGCCCGGCATCGCGATATCCGGGCTACAAAACACAGAAGTGACAGTGCCCTGTCACGTCCCCAAAGCGATCAAATTTCACTGTCCCAAATAACCGTGATATTGCCCCTGTAGGTGCTCCCGGAATGGTCGTTGATCATGCTGTGGGTCTGGTCGCGAGCCACTTCAAAGTGCAATGACGCCTGGCCGTTGTCCACGTAGTGGCTGGGCGAAAACACCGCGGGGGTCGGACTCAACAAAACACGCTCAACCGGCCGGTTCAACGCATCGAGCATGCCCGACGGCAGCGTCACCCGTGTTTCCACCGGGACGGTATGGCCCGCGGCATTTTGTATCGCGCACTGGGTGGCCACCAGGTATTCACATTGCAGCTCCATGCTGAACTGGGAAGAGGACCACATTTTGAAGTTCTTGTTGGCCACCAGCTTTTCCGGGCGCCGCCCGTTGTTCAACCATTGCTGCCAACCCCCTGCAGGGCTGAGTACCACCCGATTGTCCCCGGCCGGGAACAAAAATTTGAGGGTATGTTTGACCTCCAGGGTGAAGTTCATGATGACCTGGTTGTCGGTGGGGAGCATCACATCGCCGAAGTCGAAGTCCATGCCGGGGCCCACTGTATAAGTGATGGAGCCTGTATAAATGCCGCTCTCCATTTTCAGCGGATCGGGGGCGGTCATTCGATAAGCCACACTGGGATTGCGCAATCGCAGACTGTCGATTTCGTATGCCGGTGTTAAGCCGCAGGGCATGGCCTGGGGTGTCATCCAGAAGTAATTGGCGTCGATGGGAGTAGACCCCATCCCTGCTCCCAGCGTGCAGGGCGAGGGAGCATAGTACCCCCAAGGCCTCCCATTCCAAAGATCATAGTTGCCCTCAGTGGAACTCGGCCTTGGTATACCGGTAATCAGCCGAACATCGCGGGCGGTGCGGTTACCCGCGCTAAAGGCAGAAATGGAAAAATCCACCTGCGCCGTATCCCCTGACGCGCTCATCACCTGGAGCGCTCTGGGATCCGCCGGGACTTTGATCATCATGCCATCGCGAATATTGGCATGGTTGGCCAGAATCGGGCGCTGCGATTGCGCCTCGAACCCCAGTCGGATGCTGAACAGCCCCCGTGAGCTGCAAAGTGCGGGGTAGGCGGCGCACATACCAGAATTAGGCGTGGTGTTTGTAAACTGGTTGATATGCGGCTTGGCCGAGTCCGGGGAAAAGGTGGCGCTGATCTCAACCGTGAACGCCTGCGCCCAGGGCGCCATAAGCGCTGCCACAATAGCGCCGAGCAAAGTACCTCTGCGCGCGCCCGCAGCCGGGGGCTTTTTGTTGGATATGTTCATGGCCGGGTGCACACCTTGTTTGGTTTGTTGCCCTCAACCAGTACCCGCTTAAACAGGCGGCTGAGGAAGTCGTAATTGAATTCACTTAACTCGAAAGGCATCTATTGGTAAGCCGCTAAGCATCCGGGATGGGCGAGTCAAACAGGATCAGCACAGCGCCGTAATATTCGCCCGGCTTGAACCCGCCATCCGGTTTTACTGCTTCGATGCGCAGGGGCACCCGCAAACCCGGCAAGGCCTCGCTTTGTGTTGCCACGACGGTATCGCCAAGCACCAGGACATGACCGTTGAATATCACCTTCAGCGCAATGGAATTGTGCAGACTGCCCAATGTCGGGTCGTAACCCAGGCGCGCCCTGACAGGGCCGCTGGAACTGTGCAGATCGAAATCGGCTCGCAAGGGCTCAAGGGTTTCGTTCCCCATGTTCCACTTCATCTGCTGTTCATTTTCAACAAACGCCGGGTTCACCGGCACCACATAAAATTCGTGCGTCGGGATGGTGACGGTGACATCAAACAGCACTTCTTCCCGCGCCAAAGCCTGTAAATCAAGGTTTGCATGCCCGGCATCGCGATATCCGGGCTACAAAACACAGAAGTGACAGTGCCCCGTCACGTCCCCAAAACGATCAGATTTCACTGTCCCAAATAACCGTGATATTGCCCCTGTAGGTACTCCCGGAATGGTCGTTGATCATGCTGTGGGTCTGGTCGCGAGCCACTTCAAAGTGCAATGACGCCTGGCCGTTGTCCACGTAGTGGCTGGGCGAAAACACCGCGGGGGTCGTACTCAACAGAACGCGCTCAACCGGCCGGTTCAACGCATCGAGCATGCCCGACGGCAGCGTCACCCGTGTTTCCACCAGGACGGTATGGCCCGCGGCATTTTGTATCGCGCACTGGGTGGCCACCAGGTATTCACATTGCATCTCCATGCTGAACTGGGAGGAAGACCACATTTTGAAGTTCTTGTTGGCCACCAGCTTTTCCGGGCGCCGCCCGTTGTTCAACCATTGCTGCCAACCCCCTGCAGGGTTGAGTACCACCCGATTGTCCCCGGCCGGGAACAGAAACTTGAGGGTATGTTTGACCTCCAGGGTGAAGTTCATGATGACCTGGTTGTCGGTGGGGAGCATCACATCGCCGAAGTCGAAGTCCATGCCGGGGCCCACAGTGTAGATGAGGGAGCCTCGATAAATACCGCTCTCCATTTTCAGCGGATCAGGGGCAACCATCCGATAAGACACACTGGGATTGCGCAACAGCACGCTGTCGATTTCATACGCCGGCGATTTGCCACAAGGTACCGCCTGGGGGGTCAGCCAGAAGTAGTCGGCGTCGATAGGGGAGGCCCACATCGCGGCTCCCCGAGTGCAGGGCGCTGACGCGTAGTAACCCCAGGCTTGCCCTTTCCAGAGATGACTGTTGGCTGTATCGCCATTCCCCGTCGGTATACCGGTGATCAGCGAAACATCACGGGTCCGGTGGGTCCCGCTGAAAGCCGAGATGGAAAACTCCAGCTGCGCCGTATCCCCTGACGTGTTCGTTACCTGAAGCGTTCTGGCCTCGGCCGGGACCTTGACCATCAAGCCATCACGAATATTGGCATGGTTGGCCAGAATCGGACGCTGCGATTGCGCCTGTATCCCCAGCCGGATGCTGTACAGCCCCAGGGAGCTGCAAAGAGCGGGGAACGTGGTGCACAGCCCGGACATAGGCGTGGTGTTTGTAAACTGGTTGATATGCGGGTTGGCCGAATCCGGGGAAAAGGTGGCGCTGATCTCAACCGTGGACGCCTGCGCCCAGGGCGCCATAAGCCCTGCCACAATAGCGCCGAGCAAAGTACCTCTGCGCGCGCCCGTAGCCGGGGGCTTTTTGTTGGATAGGTTCATGGCCGGGTGCACACCTTGTCTGGTTTGTTGCCCTCAACCAGTACCCGCTTAAACAGGCGGCTGAGGGAGTCGTAATTGAATTCACTTAACTCGAAAGGCATCTATTGGTAAGCCGCTAAGCATCCGGGATGGGCGAGTCAAACAGGATCAGCACAGCGCCGTAATATTCGCCCGGTTTGAACCCGCCATCCGGTTTTACTGCTTCGATGCGCAGGGGCACCCGCAAACCCGGCAAGGCCTCGCTTTGTGTTGCCACGACGGTATCGCCAAGCACCAGGACATGACCGTTGAATATCACCTTCAGCGCAATGGAATTGTGCAGACTGCCCAATGTCGGGTCGTAACCCAGGCGCGCCCTGACAGGGCCGCTGGAACTGTGCAGATCGAAATCGGCTCGCAAGGGCTCAAGGGTTTCGTTCCCCATGTTCCACTTCATCTGCTGTTCATTTTCAACAAACGCCGGGTTCACCGGCACCACATAAAATTCGTGCGTCGGGATGGTGACGGTGACATCAAACAGCACTTCTTCCCGCGCGCCGAACACCGCTGTAGCCCAGAACCCGAACGCAATCACAGTGACCTGCGCGAGCACCCGTGCGGGTTTTATGCGAGGCAGCAACATCAGCCTTTTATCTCCATGGTTTTTCGCGCGTTGCCTTCGATCAGCACAAAGCGGTACAGACGCCCGGCTTGTTTCCCGAAACGCATTGTGCGCCCCGGCCGCACATGATTTTTGGTTGCGGCCAGGCAGTTCTCCGGATCGTTGGCGGCGCAGTCTTTGAACTCGTCGACTACGAATACCGTGTTGCCGTTGTTATGCAGGGAGTACTGTTTTGGCGTGTTTTCGATTTGGGTGTCGAATCTGGGGTTTTCAGGCCGCACGAAAAAGAACGTGCCGTAGCCGGCCAATATATTGACGCCCGCCGAAAGGGTTTTCTTATAGCCGTCACTTTGTTCCTGGGAGAGCGTGAACTCATCTTCCTTCTCGGGCACCACCGGTACAAAACGCACGCGGAAGTAACGCTCGGTATCGCGCTGCCCCAGAAATAACAGTCGGGTGGCCTGGGTGCCCTGGGCTGGCACAATCAAGCGCGCAGGGCTGGCCATCAAACCGTCGCGGACCTGGGTGTTGCCCTGGGATTTAACCGGCACTTCCACGTGGGTACCGTCAGCGTTAAATAAAACTTCCATGACCGAGATTCGGACGAATGCGGTATGGGTTCCGCCATTGAACACACGTTTCAAATAGGAACTTTGATCGCCGTCCAAATAGTCATGGACGGTGCCGACGTTGATATTCGGCCCTGCCAGTGCACTGAATGAAAAAAACAAACCGCTTAATGTCAAATATATTGCTTTCATTTCCAACCTCACTAATCAATCAATAACGCTACCTGGCTCGCCGTATCAGTGGGCCGCCCACTGCTCCAGGGTATTGGGATGGCAAAGCAAATCACCGATCTGCAAGACATTGTTTTCGGCCTTGGCCTTGCTCGGATCAATACGGAACTGGCACAACAACGTGTCGTCTTTGCGAACTTGCAAAGTGGGCGCGCTGGCGTTCATTTCCATCGAGAAGAACCCGTCCACTTCACTCACCCCACGGCTCACGTGGTTAATGATGTGATGGCCCTTCAGCGGGTTACCGGCGGGATCAACCAAACGCCCCAGTACCGTTACGGTTTTCACCACGCTAATGGTGCGATGCTCCACTCCCCCGCGGTTAAGGTGATAACGGGTGCGTGCAGGCTGGATCGCGGCCGCCGGTGCGGCGGTACCTTCGAAATCGAAGCTCACGGAGCCGTTTTTATAAGCGCCAAGCGCAATGAAGTTGCGGCCCTTGTGCAGCATCGTGCTACCGCCATTCAAGTCATCGGCGCGCAACCGGATGTCATCGACATCTGACTCGACGTCGACAATCATCCCCGCACCCTGGCCCTGATGCTGGCTGCTCATGACCATTTTGTTGCCACCCACGGCGAAGGTGTTGTCCAGGTTCAGGCCACCGGTGAGTTTGCCGTTATACGAAGAGCGCTGAACAAAACCATCGGCGTTAAGCGCCTCGTTCTGCAATGAGGCCCTGGCGGACAGGCCAAGGCCGTAGGTGTCAGTGGTCGCAGTGGCGGCAATGCTTTGCAGCAGGTGGCCTTTCAAATCTCTGGTGTATGTCAGACCTGTGTTGTTATCGCGCTCCCCGTTATGGCCGGTGCGTGAGCCGATGCTGGCGGACCAGCGTTCGTCGGACCCGCCAAGGGCCAGGCTGAACGTAAAATCGAACCCGCGATTACGTGAGTTTGCAGTGCCGAGGCTGGCGGGTCGGTCAAACAGCGATAAACGCCAGTTGCCATCGTTGCCAAACAGACGGCTCTGTTGGGTCAAACCCAGATCAAGCCCATAGCCCCGGGTGTAACCGTCACTGTGGGTGAGCCGCGCATTCAGGCTGGTTTTGGGGTTCAAGCGGTGGTTGAGCGAAACCGACGAGTTGCTGGTCTGGCCGACAAATACGTTGCGTTTGCGCACGCGTGTGCCGTCGGACAAGGTTTCATAGGTGTTTCGGGTGTCCAGCCAAGCGCGGGTGTGGTTGAACACCAGGCTGCCTTGCCCATAGCGGTAGAGCCCGTTCAGGTCGATACCTGTGCCGTAGTGCTTGGTTTGGTACAGGTTGGCATACAGGCTGGCGCTATCGGCCAGGGTCCAGTCGATGGAGGTACCGTATTGCATGTTGCCTTTTACCTGGAGCCCGGAGAGGCCCAGCACCACACGCGGGTGCAGCAGGTAATTGAGCGAGGTACCGGCGGTCATGTTGCCGCTGTCCTCCTCGGCCCAGTTGCTGAGCAGATTGGTTTCACGCCCGGCAAACAGGTTGTAGCGCCAGCGCTCATCGGGGTTGCGCCAGTTGTTTGGTTTGTACACCCGTTCCGGGGTGGTGCTGATGATTTGACCGTCTTCTATCAGTCGCACTTCAATTTCATAGATGCCGCCTGGCAGTGGCCGGGTATTGAGGCTTTGCAGGCCTGCGGCAACCGCTTGCGTATTGATCAACAAACCGTTGCGATAAATCTCCACCGAACCTTCACGGTTGGCGGTGACATAAATGGGGTAAACGCTGGGCGTCGCCAGGTTGATGGCTAAACTGTCCGAGCTGCCGTACATCACACCCAAGGCGGTGTCGGGGCTCGCGCCCAGTGTACGTATTTGACGGGTAAGCCCTTCTGCGGATGGCGTGAAATAGCCCAGGCGCAAAAATTGGCCTTCGAACTCGCGCTGGGAGTAGGCCTCGTAGACGGCGTAATGCAGCTTTTGCTCCGCCCCCCCCATACGTGAGAGCTGCATGTTCAGGTCTTGGGTCCAGTTACCCAGGCTGCTGCTGGCATCAATCCCGAGGCGCCCGCCCAGGCTGCCTTGCTGTCCGCCATTAAGGTTGAGCCGGTTGCGCACGATCAAACCCCGGCTACCGTCTGCCGGAAGATCGTAATAACGGCTTTCCTCGACATCGCGCTCGGCATTGGCGGTGAGCAGCGACACCACCGAGTTTTCCAGGTTGTAGTGCACCGCCAGCAATTGCTCCGGGCATTTTTGCTGGCAGGCGCCCAATTTAACGCCTTGCTTCAGATAGTCCGCCCACAGGTCGCGCTCGCTCTCCGGCAGCAGGCTGCCATTCTTGTCGGTAAATTCAAGCAGGGTGAGCAGGTCATCGCGAGATAAAAGGATCATCGCCTCACCCAACAGTTGCTGGTCAACTTCAACTTGAACAGCCAGAGGAACATCAAAAAAGTGTTCCTCAAAGTCTGCCGGCAACCCCTTTGCCTGAGCCAATAAACTTCGCGTCGTGGCGACGCCAGTTACAGTCTCGGCAAAGGCTTGCGCACTCAAGAACATGACGAGCATTACCGCGAGAGAAAATAGCGCAAACATGAACTGGAATACTCTGATAACAGGTTATCGAAGTCGGAGTGCGCTCGGTCTGCCACAAGGCCAACCGAGCGCCTGATATTGCTTGGCCAAATTAATTGCGCAGGCGAGTTATCAAATGATCGTGGGGATGTTGTCGAAGATCACAGTGAACGACGCAGTGAATGTACCTGTTGCAGCAGCAACAGGTGCGGCCGGGGTAATAACCAGTTCGGCTCGCGTGCCTGAAGCAGCCTGCGCGGCAGTTAAAACCTCCTGTGGGGCCGCTGTCAGCGTAATGCCGTTAAAGCTGGTGGCCAGATTAATGTCGTGGGTGCTATTGCCATTGCGCAGCTTGGCTGGACCGCCATCGATATAGGCTTTGATTGAACCCGCTGCGTTTTTGAGTTCGTACATTGCACGCAGGGTGCCCAGCGAGCCGTTGGCAAGGTTGTAGGTCATGGTTTCGTTTTTGCCGAAATCCGAATCTACAGGAAACGCGTAGAAGTCCTTGGCCGGAATCACAGCGGTAATGTTGATAAGGCTGTTGGCGTCATTAGCGGCCCATGCACTGGACGCACTGATTGCCAGAGAGCAAGCGATGAAGGCGGCTGTTTTTTTAAACATGGTTACGTACCTTTTTCTGATGATGAGTAGCAATAAACTCGAGAGGGCATTGAGGTTCTGGTTGTGCCAGTCGGTCAGCTAGTTGAGTTGCAAGGCTAAAGAGGCATTGCGGTGGAAGCCTATTGGGATCCACTCGCCGTGTGAGTAAGGTAAAGCTGGCTGATATGTAGTTTTTTCCTTACAGATTGCACCTGCAAATGCTTTCGCATGTTTTCAAGAAAAACACACACATCAATGAGGTATAAAAATAACGCCTTATTATTTTTTGATTTGCGCTATGGACTTTGTATTGAAACATGCAGTTTGTTGTTAGATCCGCGATGGGCATATGTGTAACGGGTATTGCTAGTTGTGTTGAAAGTGCGCAGGAGCACCTCTAAAAACAGCAATAAATGCGTGTGATTTAAATAGGCGCTCAGGCCCCCGGCAGTAGGCTGGCGCATTTGAAAAACAGGCCTTGAGCTCAAACCTGCCCATCGATCAGGAGAGGGGCATGAAGTGCAATTGCGCCAGGCCGTTGTCCACATAGTACTGGGCGAAAACAACGGCAGGCTGGTGCTGAGCAGTTGTTGTTCTGAGGGTGGCTGAAGGCGTCGCCATTGAATTCACCAAGCCCGCCAGGCGTCTTTCGGCCAGTCACTGCATGCCCCCTTGAATGATCAGCCCGGATAGAGGTGTTACCCGGCCAGTTATGTATGATGGCGCGCTTGAGAAACAGGCCTTGGACTCAAGCCTGCCCATCGTTCAGGAGCTGTGCATGACTATGCTTTACCGGACTTTCAACGAGGCAGAGTCCGCCCCGCGCTTCACGCTTAAACTGCTGAGCCTTGTGTTGCTGACCGCACCAGTGCCTGCGGCCCTTGCCGCCGAAACCGAACTGCCGGCCATCTCCGTGACCGGCGAAGACAACAGCGGCTATCAGGCTGACAGTGCATGGGTCGGCGGTTTCGAGGCGGCGCCGCTGCTCGATACCCCTGCGGCGATTTCAGTGTTCACCGACGCGCTGATCAAGGACCAGCAAGCACGCCTGCTCAGCGAGGTGTTACGCAACGACGCCTCGGTAGGTGAAAGCTACGCGCCGGTTGGCTACTACCAGAATTTTGTGGTGCGCGGCTTCTCGTTGAACTCGGCCAGCAGCTACAAGATCAACGGCCGCACCATCACCGGCGAGCAGAACGTCGGCCTGGAAAACAAGCAGCAGGTGGAATTGCTCAAGGGGCTTGCGGGCCTGCAAAGCGGCGTCTCCGAACCCGGCGGCGCGGTCAATTACGTCACCAAGCGCGCTGCCGATGTACGTTCGGTCACCGTCTCGACCGATGATCGTGGCAGCGGGTACCTGGCCACCGACGTGGGCGGCTGGTTCGGCAGCGAACAACAGTTCGGGCTGCGTGCCAACTTTGCCCATGAAGACATTCACTCCTGGGTCGAACACGCCAATGGCCAGCGCGACTTCGCCTCGGTGGCGTTTGACTGGAACATCAGCCCCGATGCGCTGCTGCAACTGGACGTGGAGTATCAAAACAAGGAGCAGCGTTCGGTGCCGGGCTATCAATTGCTCGGCGGCACCGAACTGCCGCACCACGCCTCGCCGAAAAAGCTGCTGGCGCACCAGAGCGGCTCCAGGCCGGTGACCATTGATTCGCTGAATATCAACGGCAACTTCGAATACCGCTTCACCGACAACTGGAAAGGCAACCTCAGCGCCTCGCGCAGCAAGGTGGTGATCGACGATTACAGCTCGTTTGCCTGGGGTTGCTACGGCTCGGACAGTTGCGCCAATACGGCGGTGCCCAACTACTTCAGCCCCGAAGGCAATTACGACATCTACGACTTCCGCAGCCCCGACGATACCCGGCGCAATGACGAGGTGCAGGCAGCGCTCAGCGGTCAGTTCGATACCGGCGGCATGGGTCACGAATTGACGGTAGGCACCAGCGCATTTCGCCGTGTGGTGGACCAGCGGGAGCTGATCAACGAAATGATCGGCAGCGGCAATATCGATAGCGAACCTGAAGAGTTCGCCCCCTCCGGCAAACCGGTCCAGGACAGCTATCGCCGTCTGGACAGCCGCCAGTACGGGGTGTTTTTCAATGACAAGATCAGCTTCAACGAGCAATGGCAGGCCGTGCTGGGCGGGCGCGAAGTGCGCCTGGACGAACGCACCTTCGACGACCAGGGCGACACCACCCGCCACACCCGGCGCTATGAGTTCCTGCCCCAGACGGCGCTGATCTATAAGCCGGTGCAGAACATCACGCTGTACACCCGCTACAGCAAGGGCCTGTCCCTGGGCGGCGAAGCACCGTGGTTTGCCAGCAATGCCTTTGAAATCCTCGCGCCCACCGTGTCACGGCAGATCGAAGCCGGGGTCAAGTACGACTGGCGGCGCATGAGCCTGAGCGCCACGCTGTTCCAGATCCGTCAGGACTACCAGTACGCACGCCCCGATGCGACGCCGGGTGAGTTCACCTTCGTGCAACAGGGCCAGCAGAAAAACACCGGGCTTGAGCTGGCGGCCAATGGCTGGGCCAGCGATCGGTTGCAGATTGCGGCCAGCGTGGCGGCGATCCGCTCCCGGGTCACCGGCAGCGGCACACCCGAATATGAAGGGCACCAGACCATCAACGTCCCCACCTTGCGCGCCAGCCTCTACGGCGACTACGCCCTGCCCTGGCTCGATGGCCTGGCCCTGCTGGGCGGCGTGCAATACAGCGGCAAAAAATACGCCAGCCAGTTGGGTGAAGTGCAGGCCGATGCCTACGCCATCTTCAATATCGGCAGCCGCTACAGCACCCGCATCGAAGGGTACGACACCGTGTTCCGGCTGAGCATCGACAACCTGTTCGACAAACGCTACTGGCGTGATGTGGGGGAATACATGGGCGACAACTATGTGTTCCAGGGTGCCCCGCTGACAGCGCGGCTGAGTGCTTCGATCAATTTTTGAGAATTACAGGCAAGCAACCGTGGGAGCGAGCCTGCTCGCGAAGGTCTCGACAGGGCTCTTCGCGAGCAGGCTCGCTCCCACCAAAAAGCTGGATTTAATTGATAGCCCCCTATCGAAAACCGCAGGCTAGAGGGCTCTGTTACGCTTTGTATCATTCTGAATGATATTGATCTTCGCTGGGTTCGATTCGTGCGCCAGCACTCGCGCCAGCATTATCCGCCCATCTCAATAGATTGGCGGACTCCCCTCCCATGGAACAGTCACTGAAACATTTGCGCTTCCCACTCGCGGCCTTGGCCATTGTGGTGATGAGTGCATGCGGCAAAACTCCACAAGCGACTGCTCCTGCTCCCGCTGCAAAAGTCAGTGTGGCCAAGGTGCTTGAACAGCCGGTCAATGAATGGGACGAATTCACCGGTCGCCTCGAAGCACCGCAAACCGTTGAAATCCGTCCACGCGTGTCGGGCCAGATTGATCAGGTCGCCTTTACCGAGGGCGCCATGGTGAAAAAGGGCGACCTGCTGTTCCAGATTGATCCGCGCCCGTTCCAGGCCACTGTGCGTCAGCTTGAAGCTCAAGTGCAGCAAGCCCGCGCCAAGGCCAGCCGTTCCGAGAACGAAGCCCAGCGCGGCGAACGCCTGCGCCAGAGCAATGCGATCTCCGCCGAGCTGGCCGATTCGCGCACCACTGCAGCCCAGGAATCCCGCGCCGGGGTCGCCGCCATCCAGGCACAACTGGACCTCGCCAAGCTCAACCTGAGCTTCACCCGGGTCACTTCGCCGATTACCGGCCGGGTCAGCCGTGCCGAAATCACGGCGGGCAATATCGTCACTGCCGATGTCACCCCGCTGACCAGCGTGGTCTCCACCGACAAGGTGTACGCCTACTTCGATGCTGACGAGCGTGTGTTCCTCAAGTACAACCAGCTTGCCCGTGACGGCCAGCGCGGCCAGAGCACACCGGTCTACCTGGGCCTGTCCAACGAAGAAGGCAACCCGCATCTGGGCCAGATGAACTTCGTCGATAACCAGGTCAACCCGAAGACCGGCACCATCCGTGGTCGGGCCGTGTTCGACAACACCGATGGCAGCTTCACGCCGGGCCTGTATGCACGCCTGAAACTGGTGGGCAGCGGGACCTATTCGGCCGTGCTGATCAATGACGAAGCGGTCGGTACCGACTTGGGCAAGAAGTTCGTGCTGGTGATGGGGGCCGACAACAAGTCGGTGTACCGCACTGTCGACCTGGGACCGAAGATCGAAGGCCTGCGCATTGTTCGCAGCGGGCTGAACAAGGACGACACCATCATCGTCAAGGGCTTGCAGAAAGTACGCCCTGGCTCGCCGGTGACGTCTGAAGTGATCCCCATGGCCAACGAACAGACCCTCGCCGCACTGGCACAACAACGACAAGCCCTGGAAGCCAGCAACCTGCCGCAAGTGAAGGCCGCCCAAGGCGCGCCGAAACTGGCCAGCGTCGCGACTCCTCGCGGTTAAGGGACGATAACTCCGATGAATTTTTCCCAGTTCTTCATTCAACGGCCGATTTTTGCCGCTGTGCTGTCCTTGCTGATCCTGATTGCGGGCGGTATCTCGCTGTTCCAGTTGCCGATCAGCGAATACCCCGAAGTCGTCCCGCCCACTGTTGTGGTGCGTGCCAACTTCCCCGGCGCCAACCCGAAAGTGATCGGCGAAACCGTGGCTGCGCCGCTGGAACAAGCAATCACCGGTGTGGAGAACATGCTGTACATGTCTTCGCAGTCCACCGCTGACGGCAAAATCACCCTGACCATCACCTTCGCGCTGGGCACCGACCTCGACAACGCCCAGGTACAGGTGCAAAACCGGGTGACGCGTACCCAGCCCAAGCTGCCGGAAGAAGTGACGCGCATCGGCATCACGGTGGACAAGGCGTCCCCCGACCTGACCATGGTTGTGCACTTGACCTCACCGGACAAGCGCTACGACATGCTGTACCTGTCCAACTACGCCATCCTCAACATCAAGGATGAACTGGCGCGCTTGAACGGTATCGGCGACGTGCAAATGTTCGGCATGGGCGACTACTCGCTGCGAGTGTGGCTGGACCCGAACAAGACCGCGTCGCGCAACCTCACCGCCACCGATGTGGTGACGGCGATCCGCGAGCAGAACCGCCAGGTTGCCGCCGGTGCACTGGGCGCCCCGCCTGCGCCGAACGCCACCAGTTTCCAGCTGTCAGTCAACACCCAGGGCCGTCTGGTCACTGAAGAAGAGTTCGAAAACATCATCATCCGCTCCGGCGATGATGGCCAGATCACACGTTTGAAAGACATTGCCAGAGTGGAGCTGGGCTCCAGCCAGTACGCCCTGCGTTCGTTGCTGAACAACCAGCCTGCGGTGGCGATTCCGATCTTCCAGCGCCCGGGTTCCAATGCGATCCAGATCTCCAATGACGTTCGGGCCAAAATGGCCGAATTGAAGCAAGGCTTCCCGGAGGGAATGGACTTCGACATCGTGTATGACCCGACGATCTTCGTGCGCGGCTCGATAGAGGCGGTGGTCCACACCCTGTTCGAAGCACTGATTCTCGTGGTGCTGGTGGTGATCCTGTTTCTGCAGACCTGGCGCGCTTCAATCATCCCGCTGGTCGCTGTGCCCGTATCGCTGATCGGTACATTCGCAGTGATGCACATGTTCGGCTTCTCGCTCAACGCTTTGTCGCTGTTCGGATTGGTGCTGGCCATCGGCATCGTGGTGGACGATGCGATTGTGGTGGTGGAGAACGTCGAGCGAAATATCGAACTGGGGCTCAACCCGGTGGATGCCACCAAGCGTGCGATGCGTGAAGTGACCGGTCCGATCATCGCCACAGCACTGGTGCTGTGCGCAGTGTTTATTCCGGCAGCCTTTATCTCGGGCCTTACCGGACAGTTCTATAAGCAGTTCGCCCTGACCATTGCGATTTCAACCGTGATCTCGGCCTTCAACTCGCTGACCCTGTCCCCGGCACTGGCCGCCGTATTGCTCAAAGGCCATCACGCGCCGAAAGACCGCTTCACCCGTCTGCTGGACCGCCTGTTCGGCGGCTGGCTGTTTGCACCGTTCAACCGGTTCTTTGTCAAAGCCAGTAACGGTTACGTGGGCACGGTACGTCGCATCATTCGCGGCAGCGGCATCGCGATGCTGGTGTACGCCGGTTTGATGGTGCTGACCTGGGCCGGTTTTGCCCACACCCCGACCGGTTTTGTGCCACCGCAAGACAAGCAGTACCTGGTGGCCTTCGCCCAACTGCCGGACGCCGCGAGCCTGGATCGCAGCGAAGAAGTGATCAAGCGCATGTCCGAGCTGGCCCTCAAGCAGCCAGGCGTAGCCAACTCGATTGCCTTCCCCGGCCTGTCGATCAACGGTTTCACCAACAGTCCCAACAGCGGCATCGTGTTTGTTGCACTCAAGGACTTTGACCAGCGCAAAGACCCAAGCCAGTCGGCAGCGGCCATTGCCGCCACGTTGAATGCCGAGTTCGCGGATATTCAGGAAGCCTATATCGCAATCTTCCCGCCACCGCCGGTACAAGGCCTGGGCACCATTGGCGGGTTCCGCCTGCAGGTCGAGGACCGCGCGGGTCTGGGTTATGACGAACTGTACAAAGAAGTGCAGAACGTGATTGCCAAGAGCCATAACGTGCCGGAACTGGCCGGGTTGTTCACCAGCTATCAGGTCAACGTGCCACAAGTCGATGCGGCCATCGACCGGGAAAAAGCCAAGACCCACGGCGTAGCCATCAATGACATCTTCGACACCCTGCAGATCTACCTGGGTTCGCTGTATGCCAACGATTTCAACCGCTTCGGTCGTACTTATCAGGTCAACGTTCAAGCCGAGCAGCAGTTCCGCCTGGAGCCTGAGCAGATTGGCCAGCTGAAAGTGCGCAACAACAAGGGCGAAATGATCCCGCTGGCGACCTTTATCAAGGTCAGCGACACCGCCGGGCCCGATCGCGTGATGCACTACAACGGTTTTGTGACCGCAGAAATCAACGGCGGTGCAGCACCGGGCTACAGCTCGGGGCAAGCCGAAGCCGCGATGGAAAAACTGCTTAAAGAAGAACTGCCTAACGGCATGACCTACGAATGGACCGAGCTGACGTACCAGCAAATCCTCTCGGGCAACACCGCACTGTTCGTGTTCCCGCTCTGCGTACTGCTGGCGTTCCTGGTACTGGCGGCTCAATACGAGAGCTGGAGCCTGCCACTGGCGGTGATCCTGATCGTACCGATGACGCTGCTGTCGGCGATTACCGGGGTGATTCTCTCGGGCGGTGACAACAACATCTTCACCCAGATCGGATTGATCGTACTGGTGGGGCTGGCGTGCAAGAACGCGATTTTGATTGTCGAGTTTGCCAAGGACAAACAGGAAGAAGGCATGAGCCCGCTGGATGCGGTACTCGAAGCCTGCCGCCTGCGTCTGCGGCCGATTCTGATGACCTCGTTCGCGTTCATCATGGGTGTTGTGCCTCTGGTGCTGTCCAGCGGTGCCGGTGCTGAAATGCGCCACGCCATGGGTGTCGCCGTGTTCTCCGGGATGCTGGGTGTGACCTTCTTCGGCCTGTTGCTGACGCCGGTGTTCTACGTATTGATCCGCCGCTATGTCGAGCGCAGTGAAGCGCGCAAGGCGGCCAGGCACCTCAAGCTGGAGTCGCAACAATGAGCCTGAAAGTTTTCCTGCCAAGTCTGTTGGTGCTGGCCTTGAGTGCCTGCGCCGTTGGCCCGGACTACCAAACGCCCAAGACCGAGCCGGCGCAGATCAGCGCCGACAACCTCAAGGGTTTTGACCGGGCACATTTTGAAGGGATCTGGTGGCAGCAGTTTGACGACCCGACCCTCAACCATCTGGTGAGTGAGTCCCTGGCCGGCAACCGCGAGCTGCGCGTGGCCTTTGCCCGGTTGCGTGCGGCCCGGGCGATTCGTGATGACGTCAGCAATGACGCCATGCCGACCATCACCAGCCGGGCCAGCAGTGATCTGGGCAAAGGCCAGATCCCGGGCACCACCGAAAAGCGGGTCAACAGTGAGCGCTACGACCTGGGCCTGGACATGGCCTGGGAGCTCGACCTGTTTGGCCGCATCCAGCGCGAACTGGAAGCCAGCGACGCCGACGAGCAAACCGCCGCCGCTGATCTGTACCAGCTGCAAGTCACCATGATTGCCGAGCTGGTGGATGCCTACGGGGAACTGCGCGGTGCGCAATTGCGCGAGCGCATCGCCCTGGCCAACCTGAAAAACCAGCAAGACTCCAAGGCCATCACCGAAAGCCTGCGTGATGCAGGTGTAGGCGACCAACTGGACGTCGTTCGGGCTGACGCCCGTCTGGCCGCGGTTGAGGCCAGCGTGCCGCAACTGCAAGCCGAACAAGTGCGCGAACGCAATCGCATCGCCACGCTGCTCGGTCAGCGGCCGGAACAGTTGAGCGTGGACCTGAGCCCCGCGCAGCTGCCGGCCATTGCCAAGGCGCTGAACATCGGCAACCCCGGCGACCTGCTGCAGCGCCGGCCCGACATCATGAGCGCCGAGCGCAAGCTGGCAGCAGCCACGGCCCGGATCGGGGTGGCCAAGGCCGATTTGTTCCCGCGGGTCAGCCTCAGCGGCTTCCTGGGCTTTACCGCCGGGCGTGGATCGCAAATTGGTTCGGCGGCAGCCAATGCCTGGGCACTGGGCCCGCGCATTACCTGGCCGGCGTTTGACCTGGGCAGCGTGCGGGCCCGCCTGCGCGGTGCCGGCGCCGAAGCCGATGGCGCACTGGCCAGCTACGAGCAGCACGTGCTGCTGGCCCTGGAAGAATCGGAAAACGCTTTCAGTGACTACGCCAAGCGTCAGCAACGCCTGGTGTCGTTGATTCGCCAAAGCGAATCCAGCCGCACGGCGGCAGACCTGGCGGCGATTCGTTACCGCGAAGGCACGGTGGACTTCCTGGTGTTGCTGGATGCCCAGCGCGAGCGCCTGGCGGCCGAAGACAGCCAGGCCCAGGCCGAGGTTGAGTTGTATCGCGGCGTCGTAGCGATCTACAAAGCACTGGGTGGCGGCTGGCAAGTCGAGACTGTCGCCAGCGCGAACTGATTTAACGAGCTCCTTTGGTTGGCCGCAACCAACCATTTTTTAGCCCCGCGTTCATTCGGTCGCGGGGCTTTTTTTTGCCCCCGGAGTGGCCAATACCCTGTAGCCGCCGCCGAAAGCTGCGATCGGCTGCGCAGCCGTCGTAAAACCAGAGTGCGGGGGCTGTCTGATTCACCGAGCAAGCCGCCCCGGCGGCGATTGCGTCGCCGAACGCAGCCTCGCTGCGCTCCTCAGCGTATCTACAGCGTTTGACTCCAGCCCCCCACTGTCCCAATCTTGCACCTCATCCGCACGCCTGTTTCTGGATATTGCATGTCCCAGCCTCGCCGATACCTAGTTGTAAGCCTTCTGTCTGCAATCATTGCCGCCGGCCTTTGGTATTCGATGCGCCCTGCTCCGACCGCCCCAGCGCCCACGGTGAGCCAGCGCTATTCAATCGCCCTCGATATGGCCCACAACGGCAAGCCCGGCGCCGCACGGGTGCTTTACCAGCAACTGGCCCGCGATGACCTGTCAGAGAACCGGCGCGCCGACCTGCATGCCGAACTGCCGAACTACCCAAGCCCCCAGGCGCTGAAACTGGCCGACGCCGACTTGCACAACGACTCACCGCTGGTACGGGAAGCGGCCATCCGCAGCATTGTCGGCCTGGTGCCCAATGCCCAGCGCACCTTGCTGCTCGGCCCCTTGCTGGATGACCCCGAGCAACGCGTGCGTTTTGCCGCTGCCAATGCCCTGCTCGGATTGTCCCCGGATGAACAGGGGCTGTACTTCGCACCGTTGCAGCAAGTGATCGACGAGTTCGAACGCGACCTCTTGACCCGGGCCGACGACCCCCGGGCCCAGGGCCAGCTCGCCCGTCTGTACCTGCACGAAGGCCAGCTGGATGACGCCCAGAACGCCCTGGAAAAAGTCACCCGCCTGGACCCGGACAACCTCAAGGCCGTCGTCGCCCGCATTGAGCTGCTGGACAAGCGCGGCAAGCCCGACCAGGCACGGGAACTGCTGGCCAGGCAACTGGAAGCCCACCCGGATTCGGCCTATCTGCAACATGCATTGGGGATCTGGCTGCTCAATCACGGCCAGACGGAATACGCCCTGCTGGGCCTGGCCAAGGCCGTCGAGCTGGAACCCGACAACAGCGATTACCGTTACAAACTGGCCACGGCCCTGCATGACCTCGACCAGCTGGAAGCTGCACAACGCCAGCTCGAAGAGCTGCTGCAACGCCAGCCCGCCAACCGCAAGGCGCGGGTCTTGTTGATCAGTTACTGGAAAGAGGCCGGGCAGTTGCAGAATGTGCAGGTGTTGCTGGCGCAACTGGAGCAGCAGAACCCGGACGATCCGGCGTTGCAGCAGGGGCTGTAACTGCCACATGCGGATTCAAGCCCGAGGGAGTGAGCCTGCTCGCGAACGGCCTTCGCGAGCAGGCTCGCTCCCACAGAGGGAACAGCGTATTTACGCCAGCAGTTTCTGGATCTGCTCTTGCAGGGTGTCGAGGTCAAACGGTTTGGCCAGGATCGGCGCGGTCAGGGTGATCGGGCTGCCGGTGTCGCGGATTTCAGCCGGGTAACCGCTGATGAAAATCACTTTCAGATCAGGCCGCAACTTGAGCGCCGGCTCGGCAATCTGCACCCCCGAGATCCCGCCCGGCAGGCGGAAGTCGGTGATCATCAAGTCCAGATGGGGCTTGCTCGCCAGTATCTCGAACGCCTGCTCGCCGTTTTCGGCCTGCAATACCCGGTAGCCCTCGCTCGACAGGTAAGCGCTAAGGACCATCAGGATCGAAGGATCGTCTTCGACAATCAGAACAACATCTTGCGCATCTTCACTCATGGGAAACCTTAATCCGGATCATTGCTGCCAATACGACCGTGAACGCGGCCACAAGTTTAAGTCTTTTGCGCCAGCGGCAGGCAAACCCTGAACAGGGCACCCTCACCCAGCGCGCTCTGCACCGTGATTGTTCCGCTGTGGGCAGCCACGATCTGCTCCGAGATAAACAGGCCCAACCCCAGCCCAGCTGTCACATGGCTGGCTGAAACCCGCTCAAATTGCTGGAAAACCCGCAGCTGGTTTTCTTCGCTGATCCCGATGCCCTGGTCACGCACGTCAATCACGGCCTGGTCACCGTCGATATACACAGACACATCAATCGGCTTTTTTGCACCATAACGCAAGGCGTTGGTCAGCAAATTGGAAATCACCTGCTCAATCCTGAACTCGTCCCACTGCCCCACCACCGGCGGCCCCGGATTGAAGTTGACGGCCGATTGCGCCGCGCTGATTTGCGCCGCGAAGCTTTGCAGCAACTGGGCCACGGTCTGGGTCAGATCAAACTGCGCAGGCCGGATCGACAGCTTGCCGGTGCGGATGCGCGATACGTCGAGCATGTCTTCGATCAGGCGAATCAGGCTCTGGATCTGGCGCTCGTCGCGCTCGACCATGGCGTGCATCTTGTCCATGGTGAATGCCGCGGCGTTATCCCGGGCCAGGTGCATCTTGCGCAACTGGGTTTCCAGGATCAGCCCGTTCAGGGGGGTGCGTACCTCATGGGAGACGATCGACATAAAGTCATCGCGCATGCGCACCGCATGCTCCAGCTCGACCTGGGTCAGCTGCAACTGCGCCAGCAGGGTCTCCTGCTCGCGGCGGCTCTGTTCCAGGGCTTCGACCTGTTGCTTCATGGCCTTGCTCTGGCGATAGAGCTCGACGAACACGTTGACCTTGCTTTTGACCGCGTGGATATCCAGCGGCTTGTGTAAAAAGTCTACCGCTCCGCTTTCATAGCCTTTGAAGGCGTAGTTCATCTCGCGCCCTGCGGCACTGACGAACACGATGGGGATGTTTTTGGTCTTGGCCGTGCCACGCATCAACTCGGCCAGTTCAAAACCGTTCATGCCCGGCATTTGCACGTCAAGAATGGCCATGGCGAATTCATGCTGCAGCAACAATGACAGCGCCTCGTCCGCAGACAAGGCCTTGTACACGATGCGATCCTCGCGTTTGATCAGCGCTTCGAGCGCCAGCAGGTTTTCCGGCAGATCATCAACGATCAGCAGTTTGGCTTGAATATCACTTAGCAGCATTAGATATGTTCCAGCTCGACTAGCAGACGGCCGATGCCGCGCAGGGGAAGGATGCAATCCGGTTGGAAAAGCTCCAGTGCCGCTCGCGGCATGGTCGAAACCAAGGCTTCGTCAGGGTCCTGGATGATGGTCAAACCGCCTTGCTGCTTGACCGTCTTCAGCCCCTGAGCACCATCCTGATTGGCGCCCGTCAGTAAAATCGCGGCCAGACGCTGTTGGTACACATCGGCCGCGGACTCAAAAAGGTAATCAATCGAAGGGCGCGAGTAATGCACCCGCTCCTCCCGACTCAAGGAGAAACTGTAGTCGTGCTCCACCGAGACGTGATAGCCGGGGGCGGCAAAGTACAGCGTGCCCGGCACAATCGGCTCCTTGTCATCGACTTCCTTGACCGGCAACGCCACGCGCCGGGCAAACACCTCGGCCAGCTGGCTGCGACGCTCGTCCGGCAAGTGCAGGACCACGATAATCGGCAGCCGGAAGCCGGGCTTGAGCTCGGCAAAAATGCTCAACAAGGCCTCGACACCGCCCGCCGATGCGCCGATCACCACCGCCCCTACAGGTCGACGGTGAGCCACGCAGCTGTGTTCGCCGTTCATAGCTTGCGGTAGATCCGCTCTTGCTTGAGCAAGGGCGTGAACTGCCGGCTGTAGTCCGAAAAATCCAGGGTCTCTTTGCTGCCCAGCATCAGGAACCCCCGGTGACACAACGATTCGTGGAATAAGCCAAATGCTTTGTTTTGAAGGTTTTTATTGAAGTAAATCAGTACGTTACGGCACGAAATTAAATTAGTTTCTGAGAACACGCTGTCAGTCGCCAGGCTGTGATCGGCGAAGGTCACGTTCTCACGCAGGCTCTTGTCAAAGATCGCGTAGTCGTAGGCCGCAGTGTAGTAATCGGCAAACGAGCGCTGCCCCCCGGACTTCTGATAGTTGTGGGTGTAGGCGCGAATGTTCTCCAGGGAGAAGATCCCCTGCTTGGCTTTTTCCAGGGAGCGCGGGTTGATGTCAGTAGCGTAGATGATGGTGCGATCGAGCAGGCCCTCTTCGCGCAGCAGGATGGCCATGGAATAGACCTCCTCACCGGTGCTGCAACCTGCAATCCAGATCTTCAGCGAGGGGTAGGTCTTGAGGATCGGCACCACCTCCTGGCGAATGGCCAGGAAGTGCTCCGGGTCACGAAACATCTCGCTCACCGGAATCGTCAGGTACTGCAACAACTGCATGAAGGTCGCAGGCTCGTGCAGGATCCGCTCCTGCAAGGCCGAGATGGTCTTGCAGTCGAGCTGGCGCAGCGCATGATTGACCCGGCGCTTGATCGAAGCGCCGGCGTAATCGCGAAAATCGTAGCTGTACTTGAGGTAGATCGCTTCGATCAGCAGCCGTAGCTCAATGTCGGTGTTTCGGTGCACTTAGAGTCGTTCCATTTTCGGTAGCCAGACCCGGATCAACGAAAACAGCCGGTCCAGGTCAATCGGTTTGGCCAGGTAATCGTTGGAGCCCGCTTGCAGGCAGCGCTCCTGATCGTCCTTCATGGCCTTGGCAGTGACCGCAATGATCGGCAGCTTGCGCCAGCGCGGGTTCTTGCGAATTTCGACAGTGGCTTCGTAGCCATCCATCTCCGGCATCATCACGTCCATCAACACCAGGTCGATGTCATCCACTTCATTCAGGCGCTCGATGGCTTCGCGGCCATTACGGCCAATCACCACAATGGCGCCCTTTTGCTCCAGGGCACTGGTCAGGGCAAAGATGTTTCGCACATCGTCATCCACCAGCAAAACCTTGCGCCCCTCGAAGACCTTGTCGCGGCTGCGGGCGGTCTTGAGCATCGTTTGCCGCTCATGGGACAACTGGGATTCAACTTTGTGCAGAAATAATGTCACTTCATCAAGCAAGCGCTCCGGGGAACGCGCGCCCTTGATGATGATCGAGCGTGAATACTTGCGCAGCTCGGCCTCTTCATCGCGGGTCAGATTACGCCCGGTGTAGACGATGACCGGCGGGAACGAGCAGATGTCTTCGGTGGACATGCGCTTGAGCAAGTCGCCGCCCAGCATGTCCGGCAGCTTGAGGTCGATGATCATGCAGTCGTAAATATTGGTGCGCAGCAGGTCGAGTGCCTCCTGGGCAAAACCGACTGCGGTGATTTCTATGTCTTCCTCGCCGATCAGGCGGGCAATGCTGTCGCGCTGCAGATCATCGTCTTCAACCAGCAGCACCCGCTTGACCTTCTGCGTCAGCTTGGCTTCAAGCCGGGCGAACACGTTTTTCAGCTCTTCACGGGTGGTCGGCTTGACGGCATAGCCCACCGCGCCCATGTGCATGGCGGTTTCGACCCGGTCCTCGGCGGAAATGACGTGCACCGGAATATGGCGCGTCGGCGCCATAGCCTTCAAGCGCTGCAACACCGTCAGCCCCGGGTGATCCGGCAGGCGTATATCCAGCAGGATGGCGTCGGGAATGAACTGTGACGCCAGGCTGAAACCTTCATCCGCCCCGTGGGCGACCAGGCAGCGATAGCCCAGCTCATGGGCAAGATCGAAGAGGATGCGCGCAAAGTTTGGTTCATCCTCGATCACCAGTATGCAGCGCGTGGCAAACGGCGCCTGTTCACGGTCATCCATGAAACGCGGGATGTCGACCGGTGCCACCACCTCCAGCAGCGGCCGGACCACAGGAGCCACCGGAGCGACCCGTGGCGCGGGGCCCACCGGGACTGGTGCAGGCTCCCCGGCCTGCTCCACATATTCTTCAGGCAGGATCAGGGTGAAGATGCTGCCCTGGCCAGGTTCGCTGCTGACGCTGATCGAACCGCCGAGCAGCGTTGCCAGATCACGGGAGATCGACAAGCCCAGGCCCGTGCCGCCATAGCGGCGGTTGGTGGTGCCATCGGCCTGGCGGAACGCTTCGAAGATGCTGTCCTGTTGCTCGACAGAAATGCCGATGCCCGAATCGCTGACCGTGAAGGCAATCCCTTCCCCCGGCTGACGCGACACAATCAGGCTGACCTGGCCTCTTTCGGTGAATTTGACCGCGTTGGACAGCAGGTTTTTCAGGATCTGCTCCAGGCGCTGGCTGTCGGTGTAGATCATCGGTGGCGTGCCTGGCTGCACCTGCACCTCAAACTCCAGTGCCTTTTCACCCGCCAGCGGCTGGAACATGCTGCGCAGGCCCTCGACCACTCGCGTCACACTGGTGTTCTCGGGGCGCACTTCAAGCTTGCCCGCCTCCACCTTGGAGATATCCAGAATGTCGTTGATCAGGTTGAGCAAGTCATTGCCGGCCGAGTAGATCGAGTCGGCAAACTTGACCTGTTCGCAGGTGAGGTTCTGCTGCGGGTTTTCGGACAGCAGCTTGGCCAGAATCAAAGAGCTGTTCAGCGGTGTGCGCAGCTCATGGGACATGTTGGCCAGGAATTCAGATTTGTATTTGCTGGAGCGCTGCAGTTCCTCGGCACGCTCCTCAAGCTGTACCTGCACCTGATTGAGCTGGGTGTTCTTGCGGTCCATGGCATCACGCTGGCCGGCCAGCTCTTCGTTGGTCTGCTCCAGCTCGGCCTGCTGGGTTTCAAGGCTGGTTTGCGACTCTTTGAGGATGCGCGACTGCTCTTCCAGCTCTTCGTTGGCGGTCTTGAGCTCTTCTTGCTGCACTTGCAGCTGCTCATTGAGCTGCTGGGTCTCGGCCAGCACTTCTTGCAGGCGCTGACGGTAACGGGCTGCCTCGATCGACATGCCGATATTGTCGGCAATCAATTCGAACAGCTCGACATCACGGTCTGCCAGAGGCCTGAGGAAGCCCAGTTCAATGACCCCGTTGACCCGTTCGTCATCACTGGTAGGCACCACCAGCACACTGCGCGGGCTGCCTTCGCCCAGGCCGGAGCTGACTTTGATGAAGTAGTCCGCCGGCACGCTGTCCAGGCGAATCAACTTATCCTGCTGCGCGGCCTGCCCCACCATGCCTTCGTCATTGTGAATGAACTGGCCCTGGGCCTCCTGCTCCCGGGAAAACCCGTAACAGGCCACCCGCGTAAGACCACCGTGGTCTTCACGCACGTAGACAGCCGCCACCACCGACCCCAGGTACTGGGCACAAAACTGCAGGATATTGCGCCCCAGGGTATGGAGCGACAGTCGCCCCAGCACCTGCTCGGCCAGTTCGGTTTGCCCGTTGCGCAGCCACGCCTGTTGTTCCAGGCGTTGCGCAGTCTTTATTTGCGACTCGAAGTTATCATTGTAACTCTTTGATAAAGCTATTAAATCGCGACGCCCTATATAGGCCAAAAAGCCGCTCAACCCCAAGACAAACAACAGGTACAGACCAATACTGACAACCGTCGTGCGGCTGACATCTTCATTGCGGGCAACCCGCAATTGCTGTTCCATCTTGATGAAATCGTCGTATTCCTTGCGAATCTCATCGGTCAGGCGCTTGCCACGACCTGCCTGCACAGCCCCACGGTAGTCACCGTTCTGGGCACGGGCATCTACCATTGATTGCGCGTAAACGTTCCATTCGTTCTGCAACGCCTCGAGCCGCATCAGGCGATCGACCTGTTGCGCGTTATCGCTGACGAGGGTTTGCAAGCTCTGCAACTGGGCCGTGATCTGCGGTTTGGCCACGGCATAGGGGTCCAGAAAATGTTCATCACCGGTGATCAGAAAGCCGCGCATTCCGGTTTCCAGATCAACCGTCAACCTCATCGCTTCATTGGCATTATTGATCACCCTATCGCTGTGCTCGACCCACTTAATCACCGACAGCAAATAGCTGATCATCACCACGAACAACACAGCACTGAGCACGCCAACGGCCAGTGGCAAGCCGACGTTGCGACTCAGGAGCTTGCGAAAGCTTCGCTCATCAATAGATGCAGGTGACTTCATTTATCAGGCCTGTGGACTGTCATATAAAAGGGGGAGTTTGCAGGATTACCGAGCTTTTGTTCTACTTTCTTATATTCATAGGCATATTTTCCTACTAACAAGCACACTCGGATGTAGGCGAAGGCTATCCTTGCAGGCCTGAGACCCGTACTTGAATTTTTATCGAGATCATCACTATGTCCGCAACACCCTCCACCATCCTTGTGGTCGAAGACGACGCCATTGTCCGGATGTTGATCGTTGACGTACTGCAAGAGCTGGAGTTCAGCGTGCTTGAAGCCGACGGCAGCGAGCAGGCACTGGAACTGCTTGAAGACAAAAACCAGCACATTGACCTGCTGATGACCGACGTCGGACTGCCGGGCATGGACGGCCGGGCACTGGCGAGCAAGGCCCGCGAGTTGCGCGGGCGGCTACCCATCCTGTTTGCCAGCGGCTACGCCGAAAACCTTGAAGTGACAGAAGGCATGGCGGTGATCGGCAAGCCCTTCTCCATCGACCAGTTGCGCAACAAGGTCACCAGCATGCTGGCAACGGCATGATCTGAACCTCCGGGAGCGGGGGGTTGTGTAAACCCGCATCCCTGTGGTTTCCTACACATCTTGTATCAGGTGCCCTTCACAGGGTGAAACGGGAAACCGGTGCGTCAGGCGTTAATCGTCCTGGCTAGTCCGGCGCTGCCCCCGCAACGGTAAGCGAGAGAAACATCAAATCCACTGTGCAATGGCATGGGAAGGAGATGTTTGCAGGCTCAAGCCATTGAGCCCCTCGCAAGCCCGGAGACCGGCCTGGTCACTTTTGAATAACAAACCCGCGGTGGGCGGGCGCTGTTAAACCCTGCGAACTTCGTTCGCGGGGTTTTCTTGCGCTTTGCTGCCCGTCGTCTGACCAGAGGCAAGCGCCATGTCCATCAGCACCAGCCGTACCCATTCTGCTGCTACCACCGCAACCCAAAGCCAACGCATTGTGGCCGCTGTCGGCGCTGCTGTGCTGGGGGCTTTCCTCGTCTACTTCGCCGGCTTCTCCCATATCGATGCGGTGCATAACGCGGCCCATGACACCCGTCACAGCTCCGCCTTTCCGTGCCATTGAGATTGCCTGCCATGATTAAGCGTATCGCTCAAACCGCAGGCTTCACCGGCTTGCTGGCCGCCCTGCTGCTGACACTGCTGCAAAGCCTGTGGGTGTCGCCGCTGATTTTGCAGGCCGAAACCTACGAAAAACCCGCTGCCGCCGAAGTCCACGAACATGCCGACATGGCGATGCCTGCCCATGAGCATGATGCCCAAGCCTGGGAGCCGGAAGATGGCTGGCAGCGCGTGCTGTCGACCACGGGCGGCAACCTGGTGGTGGCGGTCGGTTTCGCCCTGATGCTGGCGGGCCTGTACACCTTGCGTGCGCCGACCCGCACTTCCCAGGGCCTGCTCTGGGGCCTGGCCGGTTATGCCGTGTTCTGCCTGGCGCCAACCCTGGGCTTGCCGCCCGAACTGCCGGGCACTGCCGCTGCAGACTTGTTGCAGCGGCAGATCTGGTGGGTCACTACGGCGGCCTCGACCGCCGTGGCCATTGCACTGCTGGTGTTCGGCAAGCATTGGGCACTCAAGGTGCTGGGCTTGGCGATTGTGGTGGTGCCGCATATTTTTGGCGCTCCGCAGCCACTGGTGCATTCCAGCCTGGCCCCTGAAGAGCTGGAATCGCAGTTCAAAATTGCCTCGCAATTGACCAACCTGGTTTTTTGGCTGGCACTGGGCGCGATCAGCGCCTGGCTGTTCCGGCGCAAGCCTGCAGGCCAGTACTCGGCATGACGGCTGCCAGCACAGAGCCAGTCATGGTGATTGGCCTGGGCTGTCGCCAGGGTTGCAGCGCACAGGCGTTACTGGCGCTGATCGAACATTCACTGGCACAGGCCGGGATTGCACTGAGTGCGGTCCGCGCCCTGGCCAGTATTGACCTCAAACGCCAGGAACCCGGCCTGCTGCAGCTGGCAACACAGCTGAACCTGAAGTTTGAGGTGTTCAGTGCAGGACAACTTGCCCCATATGCGCCGTACCTGAGTCACCGCTCGGGCATTGCGTTCGAGCAAACCGGTTGTTTTGGCATTGCCGAGAGTGCCGCACTGGCGCTGGCCGAACAGCTCGCAGGTACGTCGGCCGACCTGCTGATAACGCGACAAAAATCGCCCGTGGCCACCTTTGCGTTGGCCTGCGTGGCGCAAAAACCGCGATAATCCCCCGCCTCACTATGAGCGTTGTTCAAGAACAGCTCTATCTCGACCCTTTCAAGAGACTGCCATGACTGTTTATTTCATCGGCGCCGGGCCCGGCGATCCAGAGCTGATTACCGTCAAGGGCCAGCGCCTGATTCGCAGCTGCCCGGTGATTATTTACGCCGGTTCCCTGGTCCCGGCAGCGGTACTGGAAGGTCATCAGGCGCAACAGGTGGTTAACAGCGCCGAACTGCACCTTGAGCAAATCATCGCGCTGATCAAGGCTGCCGATGCCAACGGTCAGGATGTGGCCCGCGTGCATTCCGGCGATCCCAGCCTGTATGGGGCCATTGGCGAGCAGATTCGTTGCTTGCGCGAGCTGGGCATCGCCTTTGAAATCATTCCGGGGGTTACTGCCACGGCGGCCTGTGCGGCAATTCTGGGCGCGGAGCTGACCCTGCCGGATATTTCACAAACGGTGATTTTGACCCGGTACGCGGAAAAAACCGTGATGCCGGCGGGTGAAGAACTGGCCAGCCTGGCGCAGCACAAGGCGACCATGGCCATTCACCTGGGGGTCAAAAACCTTGAGAACATCGTTGCCGAGCTGACCCCGCATTATGGAAGCGACTGTCCGATTGCCGTGATCCATCGCGCCAGCTGGCCGGATCAGGACTGGGTGGCCGGCACTCTGGCGGACATCACGCAGAAGGTTCAGGCCAAGGGTTTCAAGCGCACGGCGCTGATTCTGGTGGGCCGGGTACTGGCCAGCGACAATTTTTCGGACTCGTCGCTGTATCGCGCGGGGCATGCGCATTTGTATCGGCCTTGAACGCTCGCCCCCCTGTGGGAGCGGGCTTGCCCGCGATACGGACGGCGTGGTCTGTCAGGTAGATCCCATTGCTGCCATCGCAGGCAAGCCAGCTCCCACAGGTTCTGCGGCACCCGGACAATCCGAACCGTACAGGGGCTATCGCGCAGGCATAAAAAAACGGTGCTCACGGGGCACCGTTTTTTCTTCAACTTCGCAGCGAACACCCTGTTACCGATAACTCAGTAGTAGGCGTTTTCTTTCTGCGAGTGGTCGGTCACGTCACGTACGCCCTTGAGCTCCGGCACACGCTCAAGCAGGGTGCGCTCGATGCCTTCACGCAAGGTCACGTCCGCCTGGCCGCAGCCCTGGCAACCGCCACCGAACTTAAGCACCGCAATACCGTCTTCAACCACTTCGATCAGGCTAACCTGACCGCCGTGGCTGGCCAAACCGGGGTTGATCTCGGTTTGCAGGTAGTAGTTGATGCGCTCGTTGATCGGGCTATCAGCGTTGACCATCGGCACTTTGGCGTTGGGCGCCTTGATGGTCAGCTGACCACCCATGCGATCGGTGGCGTAGTCCACCACGGCGTCGTCCAGGAAGGGTTCGCTGAACGAATCGATCCAGGCCGTGAAGCTTTTCAGGCCAATGGCGGTGTCTTCAGACTTAACTTCCGCCGGCTTGCAGTAAGCAATGCAGGTTTCGGCGTACTGGGTACCGGGTTGGGTGATAAAAACGCGGATACCGATACCCGGGGTGTTCTGCTTGGACAGCAGATCAGCCAGGTAATCGTGGGCAGCGTCGGTAATCGTTATGGCGCTCATGGAATCTCCTCGCAGACATAGGGCGCAGTTTACGCCAATCGGCGCGCCTGACAAAGTCCTAGTATTTTTGTCAGGAAAGCCGCACCCCCATATCTTCAGATCTGGTGGCTGATTACAGGTTTTCGTAGCGGTTCATATCCAGCACGCCTGCTTCGACCGGGTCGGTTTCATTGATGTACTGCCCGATATCGTGGAAGTACTGCCAGAACTGCGGATGGCTGCGGCGTATCCCCCAGCGCTCGACGATAGTGTCGAAGGTTTGCTGGTCCTGGCATTGCTCCATCGCAGCCACAAACGCCGGCACATCGCCTGTCGGGATATTGAACATGAAGTTGGGGTAACTGCTGAGCACTCCCGGGTAGATGGTCAGTGTGTCCAGCCCCGGCTGCAGGCGGTATTCCTCGCCCATCATGAAGGCCACATTGGAGTGCGCGCGATTGCGCAGCATGCTGTACATCTCGCGCTTGCCCGCGCTGCCTTCGATGCGCAGCATGGTGGCTTCAGGCAATTGATTGATCACCGCCAGCCCTGCGGCAGGACGCGAGGTCAAACGGCTGAGCGATTGCTCGGCGTATCTGAACTCCTGGGCAATATCGGGCCTTGAACAGAACGCCCCCGTGCAACGGTTGATCGGGTCCGGCCGCGCATTCAGGGTGCCGGTGCGCTCGATCAGCTTTTGTGCGAAGTCGCGCTTGGGGTCTGCCGGGTCGAGTTTCATGCCGGTCGGGGTGTCGGTATCAATCTTCTGATAGTCCATCCACATCTTCAGCTTGCCGCTGTTCTGATACCAGTCGCCAAGGATGCCCGAGCGCGAGTCCGCCGGCATCAGGCGCAGGAAGTTGACCTCGGCGCCATTACGGATCAAGTCAAAGTACAAGCGGGTCTGCGCCTGGTGCGAGACGTTGCCGAACACATCAAAGTTGACCGCCAGCTGGTAGTAGGTGCGTTCCAGCAACGGGTAGTCGAACAGCCACATCGTTTGTGGAATCTCGCCGATCAGGCCCTTGCTGACACTGGCGCTGTCGAAATGGCGAAACACTGTCAGCAAGGCGTTGTCGTTACCTGCCCACAGGGTCGACCAGCTCGGCGGCGGCATGTCGGCATAAGCCTCCTGGCGCAGCTTTTCATAATCGTTGCGCTTGTCGCGATAGTTGTGCCACAGCGAGATAACACTGCCAACGTCGTCGATCTGGCCGGGCATCGCCAGCAATGGCGTTGCGATGCCCCGGTAGACCGCGTCGGTGACGTAGCGATCGCGGGCTGGCTCCTGAAACACGGTCCAGAAGTTGTCGCGAATCACATCGGTCGCGATCTGCCCGCGGCACACCGGCCCACGGATAAAGGTGCGCACGAAATACTCGGCGTTATCGAGCATGAACTGATAACGCGCCACTGCGGGGATCGCTTCAAAGGTTTCAAACGGATTGGCCCGGCCACGTGGCCCGTACCCCGGCAGTGACGTGGCATGCCAGTTGCCGCTGTAGAACAGCTGTTTGACCCGCGCCAGCTTGTGCGCACCCATCGGGTAGGTGATGTGGGTTTTATGCACGATCACGCCCTGGACCGGCATCAGGCGGTAGTAAAAAGCGGTACCGGGATCGTCGTTTGGCCGACGGGTAGCGATCAGGTCAACCGGCTGCCCGCTGGGCGTGCGCGAACGGACCCATTGGAAGAAATGCCCCGGCACGCCATTGTCGAAATAGGCATGGGCCAGGAACAGGTGCTCATATAACCAGCGCGCCACCAGCGCTTCTGTCGAGCCGGAGCGGTTGAGCAGTTCTTCCCACTCGGCAATCTGCGCCGCCTCGCCGGCCGTGGGTTTGATTGCATGCTGATCGACGGGGGCGCCCTGCCCCAGCCAGGTTTGTACGGTGTGGTACTGCTTGTCTGTCAGACCGGTAACGGCCAGGGGCATGCCCTCTTTGGGGTGGCTCTGGGCGTAGGCATTGAACTCGCCCGGCGCCGGGCAGACGTTTTCGCGGTTCAGGCCCAGCACGATTTCTTCGGGCAACTTGGCGTTGGGGGTCAGCGGCGTGCTGTGCCCCAGCTCCAGCATGCGCGCCATCAAGGCTGCCTGCGCACCTTGGGCGTCGAGCACCGAGTAGAAGCCTTTGTTGCGCCACTCGTTCGGGCCGCTGGCATCGTAAAAGATCCGCGTCGGCGCGATGGCATCGACACGGTCGCCCTTGTACACGGGCACTTTGCTTGCCCCCCGGGTGGCGCCCTCCGCGCTCCCCAGGTTCAGTTGACAGGCCGCGTCGTTACAGGCGTGGCAGGCAACGCATTTTTCAGTAAGGATCGGCTGGATATCCCGAGTGTAGGAAATAAGCGGGCTAACCAGCGGGGCTTGTGCCAACGCGGTACTGCACACCACCAGCGTCACGGCGCCGGTGAGGAGGCGAAAAAACATGTGCCATTGTCCTGATATCAAAAAATATATCGCGATTCTACCCGTGGAACACTCGCCTTAACATGAATCAAATTCATGTAAATCAGCGAACGCTCAAATCCCACGCAGGTTTGTTATGCTTTGGCATCTTTTGCATGGCTCTAACAGGTAGTCCTATGTCTGACCGCAGCGCTCGTCTCCAAGCACTTCAGCAAGCCCTCAAAGAGCGCATTCTGATTCTCGATGGCGGCATGGGCACTATGATCCAAAGCTACCGTCTAGAGGAACACGACTATCGTGGCACACGCTTTGCCGACTGGCCGAGCGACGTCAAAGGCAACAACGACCTTTTGATCCTCAGCCGCCCCGATGTGATCGGTGCCATTGAGAAGGCGTATCTGGATGCCGGTGCCGACATTCTCGAAACCAACACCTTCAACGCCACCCAAGTGTCTCAGGCCGACTACGGCATGCAGGCGCTGGCCTACGAACTAAACGTAGAAGGCGCACGCCTGGCACGCAAGGTGGCTGACGCCAAGACCCTGGAGACCCCGGACAAACCACGCTTTGTCGCCGGCGTGCTCGGGCCTACCAGCCGTACCTGCTCGCTGTCGCCGGACGTGAACAACCCCGGCTACCGCAACGTGACCTTCGATGAACTGGTGGAGAACTACACCGAGGCCACCAAAGGCCTGATCGAAGGCGGCGCCGACCTGATCCTGATCGAAACCATTTTCGACACACTCAACGCCAAAGCCGCCATTTTCGCCGTACAAGGCGTGTTCGAAGAGCTGGGCGTCGAACTGCCGATCATGATTTCCGGCACCATCACCGATGCCTCCGGCCGTACCCTGTCGGGCCAGACCACCGAAGCGTTCTGGAACTCCATCAGCCACGCCAAGCCGATTTCGGTCGGTCTGAACTGCGCCCTGGGCGCCAGTGAGCTGCGGCCCTACCTTGAAGAACTGTCGAACAAGGCCAGCACCTACGTATCGGCTCACCCGAACGCGGGCCTGCCCAACGAGTTCGGCGAGTACGACGAACTGCCGGCCGAAACCGCCAAGGTCATTGAAGAATTCGCCCAAAGCGGCTTCCTCAACATTGTGGGCGGCTGCTGCGGCACCACGCCGGGCCATATCCAGGCCATCGCCAACGCTGTTGCCGGTTACGCGCCACGCCAGATCCCGGACATCCCGAAGGCCTGCCGCCTTTCGGGCCTGGAGCCGTTCACCATTGATCGCAGCTCGTTGTTCGTCAACGTCGGCGAGCGGACCAACATCACCGGTTCCGCCCGCTTCGCCCGCCTGATCCGTGAAGACAACTACACCGAAGCCCTGGAAGTGGCGCTGCAACAGGTTGAAGCCGGCGCGCAGATCATCGACATCAACATGGACGAGGGCATGCTGGACTCGAAGAAGGCCATGGTGACCTTCCTCAACCTGATCGCCGGCGAGCCTGACATCTCACGCGTACCGATCATGATTGACTCCTCCAAGTGGGAAGTGATCGAAGCGGGCCTCAAGTGCATCCAGGGCAAGGGCATCGTCAACTCGATCAGCATGAAAGAAGGCGTCGAGCAGTTCATCCATCACGCCCGGCTGTGCAAGCGCTACGGCGCCGCCGTGGTGGTAATGGCCTTCGACGAATCAGGCCAGGCCGACACCGAAGCGCGCAAAAAGGAAATCTGCAAACGCTCCTACGACATTCTGGTCAATGATGTGGGCTTCCCGCCGGAAGACATCATCTTCGACCCGAACATCTTTGCCGTGGCCACCGGTATTGAAGAGCACAACAACTACGCCGTGGACTTCATCAACGCCTGTGCCTACATCCGCGACGAGCTGCCGTATGCCCTGACCTCGGGGGGCGTGTCCAACGTGTCGTTCTCGTTCCGTGGCAACAACCCGGTGCGTGAAGCGATCCACTCGGTGTTCCTGCTGCATGCGATCCGCAATGGCCTGACCATGGGCATCGTCAACGCCGGCCAGCTGGAGATCTACGACCAGATCCCGACCGAGCTGCGCGACGCCGTGGAAGACGTGGTGCTCAACCGCACCCCGGACGGCACCGACAACCTGCTGGCCATTGCCGACAAGTACAAGGGCGATGGCAGCGTCAAAGAGGCCGAGACCGAAGAATGGCGCGGCTGGGAAGTCAACAAACGCCTTGAGCACGCACTGGTCAAGGGCATTACCACCCATATCGTTGAAGACACCGAAGAGTCGCGCCAGTCCTTCAAGCGCCCGATCGAAGTGATCGAAGGCCCGCTGATGTCAGGCATGAACATCGTCGGCGACCTGTTTGGCGCCGGCAAAATGTTCCTGCCCCAGGTGGTGAAATCCGCCCGTGTAATGAAACAGGCCGTGGCTCACCTGATCCCGTTTATCGAGCTGGAAAAAGGCGATAAACCCGAGGCCAAGGGCAAGATCCTGATGGCTACCGTAAAAGGCGACGTACACGATATCGGCAAGAACATCGTAGGCGTGGTGCTGGGCTGTAACGGCTACGACATCGTGGACCTGGGCGTGATGGTCCCTGCGGAAAAAATCCTGCAGGTGGCCAAGGAACAGAAGTGCGACATCATCGGCCTTTCCGGCCTGATCACCCCGTCGCTGGATGAAATGGTCCACGTCGCTCGCGAGATGCAACGTCAGAACTTCCATCTGCCATTGATGATCGGCGGCGCGACCACCTCCAAGGCGCACACCGCGGTCAAGATCGAACCCAAGTACCAGAACGATGCCGTGATCTACGTCACAGACGCCTCCCGCGCCGTGGGCGTGGCCACGCAGTTGCTGTCCAGGGAACTGAAGCCGGCCTTCGTTGAAAAAACCCGTCTTGAGTACATTGAAGTGCGCGAGCGCACCGCCAACCGCAGTGCCCGTACCGAGCGCTTGAGCTACCCGGCCGCCATCGCGAAAAAACCGCAGTTCGACTGGAGCAGCTACCAGCCGGTCAAGCCGACATTTACCGGGGCCAAGGTGCTGGACAACATCGACCTCAAGGTACTGGCCGAGTACATCGACTGGACCCCCTTCTTTATCTCGTGGGATCTGGCCGGCAAGTTCCCGCGCATCCTGACCGACGAAGTGGTGGGCGAAGCCGCCACCGCGCTGTATGCCGATGCCCGGGAAATGCTCGACAAGCTGATCGACGAGAAGCTGATCAGCGCCCGTGCCGTGTTCGGGTTCTGGCCGGCCAATCAGGTGAACGATGACGATCTGGAACTGTACGGTGATGACGGTCAGCCGTTGGCCAAACTGCATCACCTGCGCCAGCAAATCATCAAGACCGATGGCAAGCCGAACTTCTCCCTGGCCGACTTTGTCGCGCCAAAAGACAGCGGCGTGACCGACTACGTCGGTGGCTTTATCACCACCGCCGGGATCGGCGCCGAAGAAGTGGCCAAGGCCTATCAGGACGCGGGCGACGACTACAACTCGATCATGGTCAAGGCCCTGGCCGACCGCCTGGCCGAAGCCTGCGCCGAATGGCTGCACCAGCAGGTGCGCACCCAATACTGGGGTTATGCCAAGGACGAGCAACTGGGTAACGATGAGCTGATCAAAGAGCAATACAGCGGCATCCGCCCTGCCCCCGGCTACCCGGCGTGCCCGGATCACACCGAAAAAGGCACCCTGTTCGCCTTGCTCGACCCCGAAGCCGAAGAAATGCGGGCGGGCCAAAGCGGCGTGTTCCTCACTGAACACTACGCCATGTTCCCGGCAGCAGCGGTCAGCGGCTGGTACTTCGCTCATCCCCAAGCGCAGTACTTTGCGGTGGGCAAGGTCGACAAGGACCAGATCGAAAGCTACACGGCACGCAAGGGCCAGGACCTTAGCGTCACCGAGCGCTGGCTGGCGCCCAACCTTGGATACGACAACTGACAGCCCCTGTTGTAACTCCTGTGGGAGCCAGCCTGCTGGCGAAGCAGGCAGCATGGTCTGCCTGAGTCACCCCGGTGATGCTTTCGCGAGCAGGCTCGCTCCCACACATTTTTTGGGGTTTCACACGGGGTCAAGGCTTGTAATCGCTTGCGCCGTGAGGCGTTCGCACAGCAAGCGCACTTCGTATTTCTTGCGTTCGTCCAGGGCGTTGATGTCACTCTGATATTCATCGCCCAAATCGGCATGCCGCTCTTCCAGGGCGGTGTGCTCGGTTGCAAACCGTTGCTCCAACGCCCGAAATTCTTCCGCGTGCTGACGTTTCAGGTAGTTGAGCCAATAGTCCTGCAGAACCAGCTGTTGCACGAAGGCAGGCGAAGCTTCGGCCGCCTTGACGCGTTGGTAGGCATCCTCGATTTCCTGCGCGGTGACTTTGGCTGCCCGCCGGTACTGCATGCCTTTGGGCTGGGCCGGCAGGTCCAGGCGCTTGCTCAAACTGATGCGGTAGGCCAGGCGGATTTCGGCAGCATCGCCGCCCTTTTGCGCTTGAAAGGCCGCCTCGGCGATGTCCTCCACTTGCCCCAGCCGAAACAGCCGCCTGGCCAGGCGGAGCAGGACCGGCCCCTCCTGGCCGGGCACCACGGCCTTGAGCGCATTGAATTCATACACCTTCACTTCCAGATCGCTGAACAGCAGGATGCGCCCGTCGCCACAGGTGACATCCGAATGGCCGATGATAAATAACTCGTTGCGCAACCGGGCGTCCGACTCGGCAGCCTCCAGCACCTCCCACACCCGCTGGGTCAGGCCAGCGCGGTCCTTGATAAAGTCCTGGGTAAACTGCAATTGATCGAGCAAGTAAAACAGGCCCCGGCTCTCGCCATGGGCCCGCAGCGCGTCCCAGGTCGCATGTTTTGGCGAATCGTCGGCAACCCCCTCGAACCAGCGGGCCTGTTGTTGCGCCAATTGCCCCGGGGTCAGGTTATCAAGATGGTCGAGGTTTTCATCAGGGTTGTGTTCGTCTGCCAGACTGCTGCTGGTGCTGTCGTCGACATAAGCCAGGCCATTTTCGATCTCCTCGAGCGAATACCCCAGGCCATGCCCCGAGAAGTCCCAATAGTCGCGCAACGTCTCATAGCCTGAGGCGGACAGCATGTTGTCGGACAGATTGGTATTGGCCATCAGTGCGTCGTTATCGCCCTCGAACAGTTCGGTGGGGATGTACTCGATCTGGTTGTTGCTCAGGTCCAGGTTTCTGAGGGCAGGCGTAGTGAGCACCCGGTTAGGCCAACTGACCAGGTGGTTGCCCTGCAGGTTCAGGGTTTGCAGGTGGTCCATTCCGGTCAGGTCAAAGCTGTCCAGCCGGTTATGGCTCAAGTCCAGCCATTGCAGGTGTGCCAGGGCGCGCACCCCCTCCTCTGTTTCTAAACGGTTGCAGGACGCTTCAAGCCGGGTGAGGTTGGGCAATGAGCCCAACCCCTCGGGCAAACGGGTCAACTGATTGTTATTGAGTTGCAAATTGCGCAACTCGGGAAACTCGCAGATAAACGCTGCCGAACCCTGGGCGGTGATCCGCGCGCCGGTCAGGTTCAACGAAGTGATATGGGGCTGGACCACGGTCAGCGCCGGTATGTCACCCAGGCACAGGTCCGAGAAATCCAGGGCATGAAGGCTGTGGGGCTCGCCCGTTACGCCGGGAATCAGGGCCTGCCCCCAGGACTGCATGATCCGGTCAGCGGCCTGCCTGCGATCGACCGCACTGACCCAGCGCCCTCCTTCCCGATGGCTTGGGGTGTTGATCCAGCCGTTCAGTCGCTGGACCAGCGCGTCATGTTGTCGATTCCACGCAGCCAGCCGGGCATCGATCTCCAGCACACCCAGCCCTTGGGCCTGGAGCCGTTCGAGGCAGTCAACCGCTTCGCGCAGGCTCAACTCAGGGTTGGCGCGCTGCAACAGGGCGGTTCGACTGGCCCCGGGGTCCGCCGGATCGAACACTGGATCGGGGGTCAACAATACCGCATCGGTTTTCAACGACGGGGAATCCGGCAAGAGCAAGTTCGGGTCATCGACGGCGTCTATGGGGAAAAATTCGGGGGTGCCACCGGTTTTACCTGCAGCCAGTAATGTCGTCGCTATATTCCCCACCCTGTCGCGCCCGGTACGTTGCCCGCAGGCGAGCAAGCCCGCGCAGCTCTCGGGGCTCAACTGGCAGCCGTTCAGTTTGGTGCCCGCCAGCAACCCGTCGTGGCCACTGAAAAGGGCATCGGGCAGGGTTTTGATCGCACTGTGGCTCAAGTCCAGTTGTTGTAACTGCCCTAGATCCAGTGCACCGTCCGGCCAGGCCCGAATACCCGTGAGACTCAGATCAAGGGACTGCAGGCGGGTCATGGCACTGACATCCAGGGCCGTGACGCGATTGCCCCGCAGATTGAGCTGCTCAAGCCCGCTCAGCCGGTTCAGGCGGCTCTGCAGCAAGGGGGTGACCGCCAAATCGTTATGGGCCAGGTTCAGGTCAGTCAGGTGCCTGAATTCACTCAGGCTATGGGGCAATGCCGTCAGCCCGTTGCGGCTCAGGTTCAGCTGATGCACCCGGGTAAACGAAGCCAGGAAGCGCTCCAGCACTTCGGCAGGCACCCCCAGTTCGCTCATATTGAGCCGATGCACATGGGCAAATGCTTCGTGGCCCGGCAAGGCCGGCAGATCGCTGAGCACGCCGCCCGACAGGTCCAGCTCCACCGGGTGCTGGCTGACCCGCCATGAAGGCCCGGCGCTGACGTCCTCCAGGCCCAGCCGTCGAGCGACCCCCAGGCTCCAGCAGCGCTGGATTTTTTCCGCCACTTGCCGGTGAAAAAGCTCATGGGCCGTGGACGGGTCCCGGCTCAACCAGGCCTGTACCCCTGCGCCGAGCAACCGGTGCTCTGCATGCATGCTGTTCACCCGTCCGAATAACCCGGCCAGCGCGCCTTCGCCGGGTGCCAACAGGGCAATGGCCCGGCTGGCAAACTGCGAGTCGCGGGGCATAAAACGCGTCAGGCAACCGGTGCAGTAAGCCACCGACCATTTCTCCACATCCACCGGCAGAGCCGGGTTGGCTCGCAGGTATTGGCAGGCTTGCAACACCGTCCCTGGGTCAATGTTCGACCAATCCAGAAGCAACCCGCTCCATATCCGCTCATGACCTGAAAACAGTGAATCGGGCAGTGCCTGGATGGACGTACCGAACAGATCAAGGGTGTCCAGATGCTCAAGTTCGAGTACCCCCGCCGGCCACTGCTCCAGGTGCCCGCTGACGCGCAACACCTGCAGCCGGGGCCAGCCGCTGACGTCCAGCGCCGGCATCGAGCCATTGAGGGTCAAGCGTTCCAGTTGCCCGACTGTCTTGAGTTGATCCATAAATACCGGCGGGAACCCCTGCCATCCAGCCTCCAGTGACAGCCCGGTGACTGTGGGCAGCCGGGTCAAGGCGCGGGCGACCCGGTGCATGTCGTCCTGCTCAATTCGCAATTCCAGCGTGCGAACGCCGCTGAAGCGCTTTACAAACCCCAGGTCAGGCTCGCTAAACATCAGGTCGGCGCTCAGCTTCAGGTTTTTGACATGGGAGAAGTCAGCTTCCAGTGCCGGAAGATCGCTTACCAAGCCCATGTCAAACTCAAGATTGAGGTAAGCCCAAGCCTCCCCCTCGCGGTATACCCTCACCCTCCAGCAGTCGATGAGGCGGTCAGAGGCCAGTTGGCGTATACGTCGAGCAAATGATTCCTCTGTCGCTCCGGCCCACTGTTGCAGGGTGGTACGCAATGCCTCCAGTTCACGTTGCCGATTGGCCAGCACGGCGAATATCTGCTGATCGTTTTTACCCGCATCCAGCTGCCGGCCGATAAAACTCGCGGCCTCCTCGTCCGTGATCATGGGGTACAGATCGCGCACCCGGGTAATCAATGACGGATGGCTATCGAAGGCCTCGCCTCTGCCCGACAGGGCATAGCCGATCTGGCCATTGATCCGTTGCAACGCCGGCCTGGAACCGGGCACGCGCAACTTCAGGGTGCGCGCCATTTGCTCGCGGTGGGAAGTGGCATAACGGGCCACCGACCCCTGCCACTCACCGGGTGCGCTGGCCAGGTGCAGGCCGGCCTCGATGGCCAGGCGTTCACTGTCGATGGAGGCCAGGCCCGGCAGGTACAACCCGCCAAGCGCACGATTCAAGCGCCCCTGTTGCGTGTAATGACGCGCGAGGTTGCCCAGCTCCCCGGTCACGCGCCCGGTCAGGCGCAAACGCTCCAGATCCTTCGCGTCGGCCTGCCCGAGCACTTCCCGGGCCGCCCGTTCGGACAGCCGCGAAAACCTGCGCCGCAGTGCCTGAATCTGTGGGTCGGTGTCCGCCTGCCGGGGGTTATGCAACGCGCTGGCCCGGCGTTGTTTGAGGGCGTCCCGGCGAGAGGTCTGCGGGCCGATCAATGCGTCCAGCGCCTGCTCGTCCCTGAACTGCTCCAGCGTGTCCAGCAACAGGGCGGGCGCGGGCAGCCCCTCCAGGTGTACCTTGCGCAATTGATCGTCGGTCACCCCGCTGACATCGCCGATCTGCCCCAGCACCCGGTCATCGAACCCTTCGGTCTGGTGCCCCAGGCGCCGCAGCAAGGTCGAGCGCTGCCACTGCAACGGTTGCTCATGGCTGTGGCGCCAGGCCCCGGCGTTGTTGTGTTTGAGCAGGGGCCGATAGGCGCTGTCGTCGCCCGGATGCTTGATCCGCCAGGCATCGAGCTGCGGGTCATGGGCCTGCTCGTAGAAATACCGGTCCACCCGCACATAGGTTTTACCCTCGAGCCGATACTGGCCCAGGGCATTGGGTTCGACCTGCGGGCTGAAAGCAGCCTCGCATCGATACGGCTCCAGATCGGGCTGCCACAGCCGGGTTTCACCGTTGGGCAGTACGATTTGCGTCAGTTGGTCGAGCCATTTGGACAGGGCGCCCGAGGCGATATTGCGGGCCAGGCGCCCGCCCCCGTCCATCACACCGATCAGGGCCACATTCAGCGCCACCGACTCCAGATGAGACCAGGCCCCTTCGACATCGCCGACCGCCCATGACTCCATGCCGTGGTAAACCTCCATACCCATTTGCAGCGCCATCACTGCCATCATCACTTCGCCGGCGCCGGGGATAAAAAAAGCAGCCACGTTCAAAACGTCCAGCCCCAGGCCCAGGTAATAGTCCAGGCGTTCCTGCAGCAACCTGGCGTCGGCATCGGCCGTGGGCACGGCCAGCACCCGCGCATTGGCTTTGATGCGCTCCAGGTGAAGGGTATTGAGGGTTCTGAACAGCTCTGCAGGCGCCGTCTCGATACCGGTCACGCTCAGCCGCAGGTCAACTTCGTCCACATACACCGGGGCCTCGATGCCTTTGGGGTCCGGTTTTTTCTGGAACAACTGGTGGTTCAGTCGCGCCAGGAACGTCTGCGCGCTGCCCTGGGGTACCAGGCCGGCACACAACTGTTGATACTCAGGCAAACGCAGGTTCAGGCCCAACTCGTACTGAAAAGCTTCCAGCGAGGGATACTCCTTGAGCGGGTGCGACGGGGCTCCGGGCATATAGACCAGCAAGGGCTCCATGTCTGAGTGTTTCATCAGCGGCACGCCACTGATGCCGGTGTTATCCCATTCCAGCACTGGCCACCATGAACGATACGGGCCGATCAGCAGCACCTCGCCCAGAGTCAGGCCATACAGGCTGAGCTGGCTGAAGACCACGGGCTTGCCCGCCATGCGCGGGGCTGGATGCCCCCGCAGCAGCGCCTTGAGCATGTCATGGGCTGGCGCCGAGATTTGCTTTTGCATCAGGGCCGCATGCATGCGCACTGCCAGCAGCTCTTTTTGCGCCCGGATCATCCTCTGCCGCACGACGGCCCCCCTGCCCGGCGCATCGAACACAGCGCTCAGATGGTCCTGATACTGCTGGCCCAGGTCCAGCGCCCGGCAAATCCGCGAAAACACCTCGGGCGACATGTCGCGCTTGACCCGGTAGTTGAAACCGCTGACCGGGCGCAGGTTGTCCCACTCCTCCTTGAGCTTGCCCACCAGCAGTCCCGTGCCGTGTATCAGCGCGTCGGCGACAGACTCTACAGGGTCGGGCCCCTGACGCTGCCGGAGCAGGCCCACCGGCAACGCCCCTTGGGGCGCCAGCGCGCTGGTCCGGCCTTGTACCCGTTGCGAAAAATCTTCGTTGCCTTCGAAGTTAAGCAACGCCGCCTGCAGCAGGCTTTGGTGTTGCACTGGCTGGTTGCGCCGCAGATAAAACAGCCGGTCGTTGTACACATCGAGCGCCTGGCCGGTGGCGCCATGGCTGTGCAAGGCCTCCTTGAGCCGGGGCTCGGCGAACTGGGTAATGCCTTGCAAGTCTTTGAGGCTCCTGGCCAGCGCCTCATTGGCCAGACGGCTGCGCGCCTGTGCGCCCATCAGCGCCTCGCACAGCCATGAAGGTGCGCGGGTGAACCAGGCCGGGGGGGCAAGCCGGGAAACATGCCCGGGAAAGATGCCGGTCTTGAGCCGTTTGAAATCCGCCACGGCACTGTGGTTGATCCAGTCTGGCAGCTTGTTCTTGATAAAAGCGGCATGGGGCCCGAGCCCCGGGGCCGTGTGGGAACTGTCCATGGTGTGGGGTTTCCTGAAAAGTCATTGGCATGAGTTTTCAGTACATCCAAAGCACAGCCCCACAGGGTGTTAGCTATGTATGAACACCGCCCGGGGGGCTGAAGTTGACTACGCTATGGAGTGAAGCTGCCCCATCATCCGAGAGCCGAGGGCCTTATGGACGATCCTGCGAACGACAAGCCACCGAGCATCTGGCAAGTGCTGCACAGCGTGATGGCCGCCGCCTTTGGCGTACAAAGCGCCAAAAACCGGAGCCGCGATTTTACCCACGGCAAACCCAGCCAGTTTTTGATTCTGGGGTTGCTGTTTACTCTGGTGTTTGCGTTGACCCTGTTCGGGATCGTCAAGTTGGTGCTGCATCTGGCGGGGGTATAGAAGACGGTTGTGGAAGCTGGTCTGCCAGCGAAAGCATCACCGCGCTGACTCAGGCAGACCAGGGCGCCTGCTTCGCCAGCAGGCTGGCTCGCGCAAATGACGTTTTAGCTACTGGTGACTGACCCAGAACACGGCGGTGGATACCACCAGGATAATCATGAAAAAAATGGCCCATGCATCGACCTTGCTGTCGCTTTTACGCGCTTTGACTGGAGTGCTCATCGCATCGCCTCTTTTGTATTTTTATGGGTGATTGCTTGAAGACATACTCAGTAAAGTCCAGCAATGCCCTTCTCACAAGTAAGGGATTGAGAATCAACCGCTTATAGTCGTTTTGGTTCTTTGCATATGCTTAAACATCACTTTTGCGCATAACTACAAACTGGTATCGTGCCCCGCTCCGTGGGGAGTGCGCGGCCGTGCGCGCAGATAAGCTGTTAGCAGCCTGAGAACAGGACCTATATGTACGTATATGACGAGTACGATCAGCGGATCATCGAGGACCGCGTAAAGCAGTTCCGGGATCAGACCCGACGCTATCTGGCAGGTGAGCTGAGCGAAGAAGAATTCCGCCCCCTGCGCCTGCAAAATGGCCTTTATGTTCAACGCTTTGCCCCGATGCTGCGGGTTGCGGTGCCTTATGGCCAACTGACTTCGCGCCAGGCGCGAATGATGGCCAAGATCGCTCGCGACTATGACAAGGGCTACGCCCACATCAGTACCCGCCAGAACGTGCAATTCAACTGGCCCGCACTGGAAGATATTCCGGACATCCTGGAAGAGCTGGCAACCGTGCAGATGCACGCCATTCAGACCAGCGGCAACTGCCTGCGCAACGTCACCACCGACCAGTTCGCGGGTGTCGCGGCCGATGAGTTGATCGACTCGCGCCCCTGGTGCGAAATCGTGCGTCAGTGGACGACCTTCCACCCGGAATTCGCCTACCTGCCACGCAAATTCAAAATCGCGATCAATGGCTCGGCCTCCGACCGTGCAGCCATTGAAGTGCATGACATTGGCCTTGAGCCAGTGTTCAACGAAGCCGGCGAGCTCGGCTTCCGCGTACTTGTAGGTGGCGGCCTGGGCCGTACGCCGGTAGTCGGCGCATTCATCAATGAATTCCTGCCGTGGCCAGACTTGCTGAGCTACCTCGAAGCCATCCTGCGGGTTTACAACCGCTATGGCCGTCGTGACAACAAGTACAAGGCGCGGATCAAGATTCTGGTCAAGGCTCTCACGCCTGAAGTGTTCGCCGAGCGTGTTGAAGCCGAAATGGCTCACCTGCGCGGCGGTTCAAACACCCTGACCGAAGCCGAAGTGCAGCGTATCGCCAAGCATTTCGTGGACCCGGACTACAAAGACCTGCCTGACTTCGGCGCTGAATTGACCGAGCTCGACAAACAGCACCCGGGCTTCGCCCGCTGGCGTACCCGCAACACCCTGGCCCACAAAAAGCCGGGCTATGTCGCGGTCACCCTGTCGCTCAAGCCTACCGGCGTCGCACCGGGCGATGTGACCGACAAGCAGTGGGACGCCATTGCCGAAATGGCCGATCGCTACAGCTTTGGCCAACTGCGCACGTCCCACGAACAGAACATCATCCTGGCCGATGTGGAAGAGAACCTGCTGTTCGCCATGTGGGGCGAGTTGCGCGAGAACGGTTTCGCCACGCCGAACATTGGCTTGCTGACCGACATGATCTGCTGCCCTGGCGGCGACTTCTGCTCGCTGGCCAACGCCAAGTCGATCCCGATTGCCGAGTCGATCCAGCGCCGCTTTGAAGACCTGGACTACCTGTTCGACATCGGCGAGTTGGACCTGAACATCTCCGGTTGCATGAACGCCTGTGGTCACCACCACGTCGGTCACATCGGGATTCTGGGTGTCGACAAGAAAGGTGCAGAGTTCTATCAGGTGTCTTTGGGTGGCAGCGCCAGCCGTGATGCCAGCCTGGGCAAGATCCTGGGCCCTTCGTTCGCCCAGGACGCCATGCCGGACGTGATTGAAAAGCTGATCGACGTGTACATTGAAAAACGTACCGAAGACGAGCGTTTCATCGACACCTACCAACGTATCGGCATCGAGCCTTTCAAGGAGCGCGTCTATGCAGCGAATAATTAAGAACAACGAAGTCATCGACGAAACCTGGCACTTGCTGCCCAAGGACGCCAGCTTTGACGAGATCTCCAACTGCGACGACCTGATCGTCCCGCTGGCCCTGTGGCGCGAGCACGGCCATGCCCTCAAGGCCCGCGATGGCGGCCTGGGCGTGTGGCTGGACAGCGATGAAGAAGCCGAGGAACTGGGCGACGACGTGGCGCACTTCCAGGTGATTGCCCTGAACTTCCCCGCCTTCACCGATGGCCGCAGCTACTCCAATGCCCGCCTGCTGCGTGACCGTTACGGTTACAAAGGCGAATTGCGAGCCATTGGCGATGTGCTGCGCGACCAGTTGTTCTATCTGCATCGCTGCGGGTTCGACGCGTTCGCCATTCGCGCCGACAAAGACCCGTACGAAGCACTGCAAGGCCTGAAGGATTTTTCGGTAACCTACCAGTCTTCAACCGACGAACCGATGCCGTTGTTCCGGCGTCGTTGATCCCCGAACCGGCCCTGAGTCGTCCCGGACTCAGGATCGGTTTTCATGTCCGCCATCAAGGCTCTAGCGGGTGTTCCTCGAGCTCCTGGCTGGTCAGTTGACGCACCAACAAGGCCCTGGCCTTTTTCCGCACATCGCCCAACGCATTTGACTGCGTGACATAGTCGTCACTGGACATACTTTCTCGCGCCGCATACAGAACGTCCATGCGCTCATCCTGGGGCTCGTCGGAAGCGGTGAAGGCTTCGGCGTATTTTTTTTCCAGAAAATCTATCCAAAACCCTCTGTTCTCGATCGACGTTGTTATGGCTTCTAACTTTTCCTGCTCAAGCACATAGCTTTTGCCTATTTCAAGCTCGGCGGGCGTCACCTTCGCAATCCTTTCAAAACGCATGCTCTTGGGCCTCGCCGGCAATCCCAGGGAGTCGGCCAATTTAACGTGATAAAACATTTGTACTTGCAACGGATCAAGTTCGGCGACCCGGCTTCTCACCCCGGCCGGGCTCAGCAGTTCCGCCAGCCTCAAGGCTTCAGGCGTACCCAGGCGATAGGCCACACCCTGCAGCTCCACGGGGTCCATGCTGCTCAACGGGGCCGTGGCATACTCCGCGCCGACCTCATCGACCATAAACTGCAACTGCTGCACATACGCCAGTTGCTGGGCCTGAATGGCGGCCAGCCGTACCTCGATAACGCCATTGACATGCTTGTTGAGCAGTTCGATACGGAACAATCCGCGGGCCAGCTTCAAAAGGCTCTCTTCCGTATTGGCGCGGGTATACGCCATAAACACCTGATACTGCAGCTCCATATCGGCAAAAATCATCGCTATGCCGTCAGCACATGTTCGTGGGTCCGACGCGATCTCAAACACCCGTGTGCGCAACTCCTGATGGTCGTGCACCGCATCGAGCAAGGCCCAGATACGTTGGGTCAAATCTTCCCGCTGCTGCACAAACTGCGCTGAGGTGCTCAAGTCCTCCAGCACCCGAAAAAAATCGGCCGAGCCGGGGGTACCGAGCAAACCAGCCCATTGGGTCACCTGATCACGGGTGGGCAAGCTTGCCCAATGCTCGATGCCCCGCAGTGGGGCAACATGCTGACGCTGCACATCAACGCCAAAGTCGATGCCATGATCACGGTGATAGATCCGCAGGCGACGCAGGGAATCGTCACTGAACGGATTGTCGTGCAAAAAGGTGACGCGGTTAATCGCTTCCCTGTCCGCAGCTAACACCTCAGGCGGGATATGGCTGATGGCGTTATCCCGCAGATCCAGGGTCTGCAACTGCGCAAGGCGCTCAACCCCCTCCGGCCATTGCGAAAGCCCTGTGTGGCGCAACAACAAGTGTTTGAGCTCGTGCATTTGCCACACCGCCACACGCCTGCCCAACACATTACCGGTGAGGTTCAACAATTTGAGCCTGGTCAGGCCCGACAAGACGGCAGCGGCCCCTTCACTCAGGGCAATCTGGTTGCCTTGCAGGTTAAGCTCGCGCAACTCCGGCAGGCGTGCGATTGAATCCGGTAGCGCCACCAGGTGGCTGTTCTTGAGGGACAAAATGCGCAGATTTGGAAACCGGCCCAGAAACCCGGCAGGGAATGTTCCGCTGGATGAATTGGCCAGGTGCAATGCACTGACATGGGTGAAATCGGCGGAAAGCGTCGGCAAGCTATCCACCGGCCAGGCATCGAGGTCCAGTTCGTACCCGGTGTAACCATCGATGTGCACACTGGGAGTCTGCCGGCGCCATACGCGGATCAGGGCCTGGCTGATAGAACGTTTTTGCGCAGCCCCCAGCAGACTGCGCGGACCATTGTGGGGTTTGGTCCAGACACTCGCGTCTACCCACTCTTCCAGCTCGCGGCGCAAGGTCGCAAGTTCGGCCTTTAGATTCACCAGTGCACGGGTCATTAGCGCTACGGGCATTCTGAGCCTGTACAAAAACTGCCCGGCCTGCACCTCGCTCATTATCGGGTAAAGCTCAAGCACCAGGTCCTTGAGCCGACTCGGCTCGGCGGCGGGCAAGGCACGCCCGGAACGCCCGCCGAGGGTGTAACCCCGGCGTCCATCCGCCAGGCGCAAGGGCGATTTGAACCAGGGTTTTATCCGGTGCATGCCAAGGGTTTTGGCGACATTAGCGCGCTGTTGCGCCGCCAGGCTGGCTACTTTGAAACGCAGTTGGGCGCCGGGGTCGGCACCGGTGAGCCCAAGGGTGGTGCGCTCGGCAGGAATCAGGGCTTTGAGCACGCAACTCAACAGATCTGGGCTGCGATGGACCTCCCCCGCCGTGTCATAAAACTCGTAGACATCGGCATTTTTCAGAAACTCCCGTGGGGAGGCCGTGGCGAGGCCAAGATGGCCCACGACCTGTCGCGTCGCTTTATCACGCACTACAAAACCCGCTGCGCCTGGCCATCCCTGTAATTCAGGCAGCGTTTGCCACGCCACCGCCATGCTGTCCGCGTTGCCCAGTGCCTGATGAAAAATACCTTCAATCGTGCGGTTCACACGCAGCGTCTGTACGTAGACCCGTGCCTCTTCCAGCACAGTCAACGGCATTGCCCCCGTGCTTGCCAGCTGCACCCTTTGCTCGGCGCTCAGATGCTCGAGCAACTCCTCGATCACCGCCACCGGCAAGCTGGGGAACTGACGCTTGAGGCTGGCCGTATCGGCCGTCAGCACCTGCGAGGCGTCATACAGCCGAGATAGCAATGGCCCCTTGTCAGTTTCGGCATACCCGCCAAGCTTGCGCGCCAGGGCCGGTACCTGCTGTTCAAGCCACGGCAAGCGCTCACCCAGCAGGCCGTCGATCTGGGCTGCCGACAAACACTCCAGCGTCACCTTGAGCAGTTCACCCTTGTTGATCTGCGTTTGCACGATCTGCAGCCTGGGCTGCAACGACACCAGGTCAAGCCCGTACTCCTTGACCGTCATACCGTGTACGTCCACGACGCGTAATACCCGGTCCTGCGGCCATCCCGGCAGACGCGTCAACAGCTCCAGCTGCAAGTCCGCCTGTTCTGCGGTACCGGCCAAACCCTGTTTCATCTGGGTAATAAAGGTCTCGATCCTTTCACTCAGGCGTGCACGCTTGATGCTGTCGAACAACAAAGGAGGCGGTGGCAGGTTATCCATGAACAATTTGCGCAACTGCGCTTCGGATGTATGGGTCGAGGCCAGGACATGCTCGGCGCCAGCCTGCGAAAGCCCTTCGGCCTCGGGCCCCAGACGTCGGAGCATCTGCAGGGCGGACCCGTGCATCGCGTTGTCCCATTCATGGGTCCACAGGCCGCGGTTGTTATGAAACAAACGGGGGGTGTGAGCATCGGGATCGGTGGGGTGCCGAACATGGCAACGACCGGTCTGCGGCTCGATGGCGACCTCGAACGCCTTGCCCTCCAGCTTGATGAATTGCTGGCCATTGATGCGGTACAGCCCTTGTTGGTCGGGGACCAGGCCTGCCAGGGAAACATGCTTGAACTCATAAGGTGCAAGGTCGGGTTTCCACAGCCGGCTGTGGCCTTGTACCGTCTTGACCGGCACCAGCGCATCCACCACCGGCTCGGCCTTCAGCGCCCGCGCGGCACCGCCGGTACCGGCCAGCAAGCCAATGTTCTGGGCAACATCAAACAGGTGTTCAAGGGCTGCGGCCCGATCGTTGTGCTGCCAGGCCTCGATGCCCTCATACACCTCCCGGCCTAACTGAACCACACCGCTCGCCAGCAAGACCTGGCCCAGCACCGGCACAAACCCCAGGGCCAGCCCCAGCAAACTCATGCCCAGGTTCAGGTACATGGCCTGGCGCTCCAGGCGGCTCTTGGTGTCTTCATCCTCCGTTGGCACGATCAATTGCCGGGCGTCGTCTTTTATCTGGGCCAATTGCAGCGCCCAGGCCACTTCAAACGGGTTACCCGACTGCGGCTTATGCCGGGTTGCCGCCAGCAACGCGGGTTCATTGACGATGGGCGGGCGCCGCAACAAGAGGGAGTCCCAGGTCATCTGTTTGATCCGGGTACGGCGAATAAACTCGGCCCGGTGGCGGATAGGAACCCGTTGTACAAAATAGTCTGCCCATTTCGGCATCTTTAACCATTGGCGCAATTGAATCTTGAACTGCTCAAAGGTGCTGAACTCATAAAAGGATTTCTGGGGGGGATCCGGCAAATACACAACACAGGGCTGAGCAAGATGGACCGGTTTGCGCTCCGGCCAGAACACTATTATTCCCGGCAGGTCGAAGTCGAGGATTGCCAAAGTACTGTGTGCTGGATCACGACTGTCAAGCTGGGGTGAAGACGCCAATAGAAGATTGACCATCAATGCATATCGATGACTGGTGACTTCAGCTTTCATATAAGCAACGTGTAACGCCGACGCAAACTCATGGTGCTTGTTCATGCTGAACGTCTGGTTGATCTTGTACGCCCTGGAACGCGGATCATCCGCTGGCCAGACATCATCGGGCGGAAAAAAAATACTGTTCAAGTGCGACTGGTACTGTTCGCCCAGATTGAGATCACGGCATAGATGGGCAAAGTTTTCTGGCAACAGGCCACGGACCTCCAGTTTCTGCTGACCTTTCACTTCGAAAACTGAGGTTCCTGCAGAAAAACCACTGTCCCTGGTCTGGGCCAGTTCAAAGTTTTGCATCGCCGCCTGCAGCAAACTGTGATGGGTGATACTGGAGACCAGGTTGAGTTCCAGTGACTGCACAACCAAAACATCAGGAAGCAACCGCTTTATCAGTGTGTCTACCAACTGCAACTGCTGGTTGGCAATAAAGATCAAGAGATTGTTCAACAGATGGACTTCTTTAATGCCACAGGCTCTCGGGTTTAACTCGCCGTGACCATGGGCGACCAGGGCGGCCTTGAGCAACGGCTCTGCAAACTGTTCGATGGGCATGATCTGTGCCAGCACTGCCGACACTGCCGCCCGGGTCTGGTGGCCTTGTTTCATGCTATCGCGCAAGGCTTCACGTAAATAAGGTGGGGCCATTACAAACCAGGCCGGCAGCAAAGGCGGGATATAGGCCGCATGTAAGTTGTCGGCCAGCAGATTACCCAGCGCTGCAGAACGCTCGACAACCGCTAATTCGCTAACGGAAGCAGGAGGTAACGGTAGAGAGGTCATTACTTTGTCCAGATGATTTATCGAGCCATCAGCTTATCGATCACACCTGTTTCAACACCGTTAATTATTTAATTACTCAGCGCGGCCTCAACATCAAAAAACCGTCGCCTACAACTACCGCCCCACACTTCAACAATCATGTTGTTGTTCAACTGTCGCGGGAAGTTAAAGTTGCGCCAGCGGATGCTCATCGATTTCTTTTCGGGTCAGCCGGGCAATAAGTTCGGCTCTTGTCAGTTCCCGGCTTTCGCCAATAGCGTGTGATTGCACGACATAGTCCTGGCTGGACATACTTTCCCGCGCAATAAAAAGCACTTGCATGCGCTCGTGCAGCGGCGCATCAACTGCTTGAAACTCATCAGGGTATTTGCGCTGTAAAAACGTCCCCCAGAACCCGAGCTTTTCAATATAAGCCAACTTCGCCGCCGGGTTATCTTCACTCAATACATGCTGCCTGGCGGTTTCCAGTTGCTCAGGCGTCACCCTGGCCATTCTTTCAAAGATCATGTTCTTGGGTCGCGCCGGCAAACCCAGTTCCTGGGCCAGCTTGACCTGATAAAACATCTGCACTTCCAGGGGTTCCACCCGTTCGATCCGTGCTTGCAAGTCCGCAGGGCTCAGGCGCTGCGCCAGACGCAGCGCTTGAGCCGTACCCAGTTGATAAGCCATGTTTTGCTGTTCTTCGGGTGTCAAGTCAGCTAACGGCCGGGCTGCATAATCGGGCCCTGCGGCATCGATCAAACGCTGTAACTGCTCGATATTCTCTCGCTGCGCGGCATGGATCGCAGCAATCCTGGCGTCAATGACCCCCTGAACGTGCTTGTCCAGCAGCTCGATACGAAAGAGCCCATGTGCCAGCTTTAGCAACTTGTCTTCGGAGTTTTCGGTACTTTGGGCGATAAAAATCTGATGCCGAAGTTCCATGTCGGCAAAGATCATCGGAATGCCATCGGCACAGGTATCGGGATTGGCAGATACGTCGAATAGCTGATCTCGTAGAGCACTGTTTTCGTGCATGACCTTAAAAATGGCCCACACCCGCTGGCTCAGGTTCTCGCGCCCGTGCAGGTACTGGGATGAGGCGCTCAGGTCTTCAATGACGCGGAAAAAATCAGCCGATCCGTCAGTCCCTTTCAAATCACTCCACACCGTGCTCTGCTCAAACGTCGGCTGTGTCGACCAATGAAAGATCCCCTGAGCCTGCACCACATGCCGGCGCAGTGGGTCGATACCAAGGTCAATACCTTGTTCGCGCCGGTAAATCTCCAGGCGCCGTAAAGAATCGACACTCAAGGGGTTGTCATGCAAATAGGTGACGCGATTGATCTCTGCTCTGCTGGCCGTGAGCACTTCCTGGGGTATGCGACTGATGTCGTTATCCCGTAGATCCAGGTTTTGCAGATGGCTTAGCGCCTCAACCCCTTCTGGCCAGGTTTGTATGCCGGTATCGCGTAACCGCAGATGCTGCAGGTTCGCCATGCGCCTGATCGATATCCGCCGGCCCAGGTTATTACCGTTCAAGTTCAGCGATTTAAGTTTGGTTAGCGCCGACAATAGGGCGCTCCCTTGGCTGTTCAATACAATTTGATTGCCCCGCAGATCCAGCTCGATCAATTCCGGCATGGCCGAAAGCTCGGGGGGAAGCGCGCGCAGATGACTATGGGTCAGGGACAACACCCGCAAATTGCGAAATTTCTCCAGAAACCCCCGTGGGAACTTGCCGTTTGGCGAGTAGTTCAAGCGAAGTGAACTGATATGACCGAAGTCGGCAGACAACTCGGGTAAGGCGTCGACCGGCCAGGCATTGAGGTTGAGGACATAGCCTGTGTGCCCATCAAAATGCACACTCTCGGTTTGACGCCGCCAGGCACGGAGCAGCACTTGGCTGATGGCACGCTTGTGCTCGACCGACACTAGCACCTGTGGGCCGTTGGAGAGCTGGCTCCAGACCGGCCTGGACACCCATTGATCGAGATCGTTGCGTAATGTATCCAGCTCGGCCTTGAGCCGGGACAATGCGCGGGCGGTCAGCACCGGTGAGAGATTCAAGCGGTATAAAAATTGACCCGCCTGTGTCTCGTCCATCGTCGGGAACAATTGCGCGACCAGATCCTTGAGCAACAATGTTCTGCTTTCTTGCGCCATATGCCCCGAACGCCCGCCCAAGGTGTAACCCAGCCGGCCATCCGCCAGGCGCAGGGGGGATTTGAACCAGGGTTTTATGTGCTGCATGCCTAACACCTCGGCACTTTGCGCACGCTGCTGCGCGGCCAGGTCGGCGATTTTTCGGCTCAGCACCACTGACGGCTCGACGACGGGCAACCCCAATACAGAGCGTTCATAGGGCGACAATGCCCTGGCCACACACTTCAATAGATAAGGGCTGGTGTAAGCCCCCTCGACACCGGCGCCGGCAACTTCGTACAGGCTGCCATGTTTGAATATTTCACGACTGCCTGCGGCCGAGTCGTTACCCACGGTGTCCAGCACCGCACCGCTGGTTTTATCGCGCAGAACCATGCCCATGGTGTCGGCCCAACCAGGCAAGCGCGCCAATGTGTGCAGCGCCAGCCTGTTGCTGTCGGCACTGTTCAGGGCCTCAAAGTAAAGCCCCTCCAGCGAGCGGTTCAAACGCAATACCTGCGCGTAACCGCGCGCCTCCTCCAGCACATGCAGCGGCAACCGCCCGGTGCCGCCCAAGGCTGAAACCTGGGTAGTTGCATGATGGCCGAGCAACTCCTTCATCACCGTGACCGGCAAGCCGGGAAATTGTTTTTGCAGGGCCGTCATCTGCGGCGTCAGTACGTCGTCAAGGGCATATAGCCGCGTCAGCAATTCAGATTTGTTCTCGTGGGCATGCTTACCGAGCTTGCGCGACAGCGCTTGAACCTGTTGCCTCAACCCGCTGACTGGCTCACCGAGCAATTGCTCGATTTGAGCTGAAGACAAGCATTCCAGCGTGACTTTCAACAGGTCACCGTTTTTGACCTGGACCTCGGCGATTTGCAACCTGGGGTGCAGGGCCTGCAATTGGCGCCCGTACTCCTTGAGCGTTACCCCGTCCATGTCTACCACGCGCAGCACTCGATCCAACGGCCAGCCAGGCAGTTGGGGCAACAGCTCCAATTGCAGCGTGGCATTTTCGACGGTTAGATCGACGGCCTGCTTCATTTGCACGATGAAACGTTCGATGGTTTCACTCAACCGCACACGCTTGATGCTGTCGGCCAACAAGCCTGGTGGGGGGCGATTATCCATATGCAGTTCGCGCAGGACCTGTTCGCGAGTATCGGTCGACGCCAGGATATGTTCGAGGGTGGTATCCGAAAAAGCCTGGGCATCAGGCCCAAGGCGGCGCAGCAACTGCATGCGCGACCATTGCATGGGGGTTTCCAGTTCATGGCGCCAGGCACCATTCCCGTTGTGTTTGAGGCGGGGGGTGTAGGCTTGCGGGTCGTCTGGATGCTGGATAAAGCCGGTTTGTGCGTCCGTATCGGTTGTCACGCAAAACACCTTGTCTTGCAGCCTGACAAATTGCTTGCCGCTCACGCTGTACAGCCCTTGCGCGTCGGGTTTGAGCCCTGTGAGCGATACTTTTTTGAACTCGTAGGGTGTGAGATCCGGCTTCCACAGGCGTTGTTGCCCACTCACGGCTCGAACCGGGACCAAGGCATCCACAAAGGGCGACGGCTTAAGCACTCTGGCTGCGGCACTGGCGCTGCCCGCCAGGGCGATGTTTTGCGCAAGGTCGAACAAATGCTCCAGCGCAGCGGCCCGGTCGTCGCGTTGCCAGGCTTCAATACCCTCATACACGTCAACGCCCAATTGAATCACACTGGTTAGCAGCAAGATCTCGCCCAACACAGGTACGAACCCCAGTGCCAGCGCCATCACGCTCAACCCCAGGTTCAGAAATGATGCCTGCCGGGCCAATCGACTTTTTGAATCTTCGTCCTGGGTAGGCACTATCAACAGCCGGGCATCGTCCTTTATTTGTGCCAGTTGCAGTCGCCAGGCCACGTCGAACGGGTCCTCGGACTGGAGGATATGCCTGGACTCCGACATCAGGGCCGGCTCGTTGATGATCGGCGACCGCCGCAATAACAGAGAGTCCCATGCCATGTTTTTTGCATCCGTGCGGCGCATAAATTCGGCACGGTAGCGCAGGGGCACCAACTGGAAAAAGTAGCGGGTAAATACAGCGTCTTTTAACCAGACGCGCAGCGTTGCTTTAAATAAATCAAAGCTCTCGAAGTGGTGGAATGCTTTATGGGGGCTACGCGGAAAATACAGGACACACGACTGCGCCTGGTTCACGGGTTTGTTTTCAGGCCACAAGATAATAACCCCTGGCACTTCAAAACCCATGATATGGAAGGTGCTATGGACACTCTGCATACCTGCCAACCGTGCGGTTGAGGCCGATAACAGATTGACGATGAACCCATAGTTCGTCGAATTAATTTCCTGTTTCAGATAGGCCATGTGCAAGGCCACCTCAAACTCATGCCGCAAGTTTTGGCTAAACACACGTTTCAACTGATAGGCTTTGGATCGGGCATCCTCAGGCGCCAAATTATCATCGGCCGGTTCGAATACATTATTAAGGTGCCATTGGTATTGTTCGCCCAGATTAAAATCCCGGCATATTTGTGCAAAACGTTCGGGTTTGAGTTCGGGCTGTTCAACCCGCTGCGTGCCATTGACCGAATAAATAGCCGTGCCGCGATCGAACCCTCCGGCTGCCGTCTCGGCGGCTTCAAAGTTCTGCAGGGCCGCCTGAAGCAAGCTGTGGTGCGTAATGCTGGATACCAGATCAAGTTCCAGGGTTTCTGGGGTCAGGATATCGGGGACTACCAGCTGGACCAATGTATCCGCCAGGGTGACCTGTTGCTGGGCAAAGAACAGCAGCAAGTTGCTCAACAGGCGAACGTGTTTAAGCCCATGGGTCCTGGGGTTCACCTCGGACCACCCATGGAAGGTCAACGCTGTTTTCAGCAAGGGCTCGGCAAACACCTCCACCGGTTTAAGCTGGGCTAAAACAGCTGTCACTGCTCGCTGAGTATCGTGGCTGCGTTTAAAACTACTGCGTAGCGCCTCGCGCACCGTTGGCGGTGCAACTATGAACCAGGGTGCCAGATGCTCTGACAGCAGGACTTCATGTAGATTTACAACCCGTGTATTAGCCAGTTCACTGGCGCGGTCGACAACGGTTTGTTCCGGGCCTGATAAATCAGGCGTTATTGTAGGGGGCATGGCTCAAGCCTGGTGTTTCGTTCGAGGCTTTAGCTTATAGATAACCGTGAGGATTGATCCGCTAATTACTTGATCAATTAACAAGCGACGCATTTGAATATGAAGTTTGAATGCTACATAACTACCGCACTTAAACTTGGTCTTAGAGGCCACTGCAGCACTGTTGCAATCACTCGATCACAACAGTGCCTGCGGCTTTACCAAAAGCGTGACTGGGTCAAACGCTCCCACAGTGAATCAATAACACCGGCCGCCGAGGTGCTGGCCGCCAGCCCCACACGCTCTTGCAAACTCTTGCGCTGTGCGTAGTGCAAGTGATAGAGCTGGGCATCCTTGGCCCGCTCGGACAAGTACTCATCGCTGGTTTTAAGTTCATCGACCAGTTGTTTTTCGACAGCAGCCACACCCAGCCAGACTTCACCGGTGGCCACTTCATCAATCGCCAGTTGCGGGCGGTACTTGGCCACGAAGTTTTTGAACAGCTGATGGGTAATGTCCAGATCCTGCTGAAACTTCTCACGGCCCTTTTCGGTGTTTTCACCAAAAACCGTCAGCGTGCGCTTGTACTCGCCTGCGGTCAGGACTTCATAGTCGATATCGTGTTTTTTCAGCAGTCGGTTAACGTTGGGCAACTGCGCCACAACGCCGATGGAGCCCAAGATCGCAAAGGGCGCGCTGATAATCTTCTGCCCGATACACGCCATCATGTACCCGCCACTGGCCGCGACCTTGTCGATGCAGATGGTCAGCGGAATGCCCGCCTGACGAATCCGCGCCAGTTGCGACGAGGCCAGGCCGTAGCTGTGGACCATCCCGCCGCCGCTTTCAAGGCGCAGCACCACTTCGTCTGCCGGCTTTGCCAGGGCCAGCAACGCGGTGATTTCGTGACGCAGGCTTTCAGTGGCAGAGGCTTTGATGTCACCTACAAAGTCCAGGACAAAGACCCGCGGCTTGTCATCCGGTTGTTTTTTCAGTTTTTTGTCGGTTTTAGCGGTCTGCTTGTGCAGGGCCTTGAGCTGACTTTTGGACAACAGCGTCTGCTCCAGACGCTCGCGCAGGCCCTTGTAAAAGTCATTGAGTTTGATGACCTGCAATTGCCCGGTAGCACGACGCCCTTTGCCACGCAATGCGGCGAGGGTCACCAGGACCACCACAATGGCGATCACCAGGGTCACGGTTTTAGCCAAAAAACTGGCGTACTCGGCAAGAAATTCCACAGCCTCTCCTTAAAACGTCTGCAACCCTCGGGTCAGGGCTGCGCAATGACGTCCAGCATACCGGCGCCAACCGGGGCCTGCCACCCGGGAAGCACCTTGCCTTTGGACGTCAGAAGGAATTCAAACAAGCGTATGTTTTTTCATTGACAGCCACTTGCCATCCTCCTAACCTCGCCTGACTTTGAAAGCACCGGGATGACGCGCACGTGGGCAGCATCTATTTAATCAGACATGGCCAGGCCTCCTTCGGAGCAGACGACTACGACGTACTGTCGCCGCTGGGCGTCAGGCAGGCACAAGTCGTGGGTCAGCATCTGGTTGATCTGGACCTGCGCTTTGATCGCTGCGTGTCGGGCGAATTGTTGCGTCAGCAAGACACCGCGCGCCATGCCCTGGAGCAGTTTCGCGCTGTCGGGCTGCCCGTGCCGGCCCTGGAAACAGACGCTGCGTTCGACGAGTTCGATGCGTTCGCCGTACTGGGTGCCCTGTTGCCGGGCCTGCTGCCGGACGAACCCGACGCCATTGCCGCCATGCACAATGCGGCCCACAACCCGGCGGAGTTCCAGCGCATCTTTGAGCTGATCATCGCCCGCTGGCTCAGTGGCACCTATGACACCCCGCAGCTGGAAACCTGGCTGGGTTTTGTCGAACGGGTCCAGGCGGGTCTTAACCGCCTGCTCGACCTGGCGCGCAACCAGCAGACGATCGCCGTGTTCACCTCCGGCGGCACCATCACTGCCCTGCTCCACATCCTGACCCAGATTCCAGCCAGCGATGCCTTCAAGCTGACCTGGCACATTGCTAACACCTCGCTCAGCCTGCTCAAGTTCCAAGGCCGCGAGGTCACCCTGGCTTCCTTCAACAGTCATGCGCATTTGCAACTGTTGAAGACGCCGTCACTCATCACTTATCGTTGAGCGTCGGCAACCGCGGCCTCCGGGTCGCCGTAACCCACCACAAAAGGATCGAACCATGACTTCTGTAGCTGATGCCGTTCAAGCAATGAAAGCCAAATTCAACCCAGCCGCTGCTGCTGGCCTGGACCTGGTTTTCGGTTTCCGCATTGATGACGACAAAAACTTCTCGCTGATCGTCAAAGACAGCACCTGCGAACTGAAGGAAGGCGAAAACCCGGACGCTCAAGTGACTCTGGTCATGGACGGCGAAACCCTGGAAGGCATCGTCAGCGGCGAAACCGACGGCATGCAAGCATTCATGGGCGGCAAACTGCGCGCTGAAGGCGACATGATGCTGGCCATGAAGCTCAGCGAACTGTTCCCGGCTTAAGCCACACGCTTCACAAAAAAACCGGAGCCCACGCACTCCGGTTTTTTTTCGTCTGTGCTTCACTCAAAGGCTATCAAGCGCGCTGATTACCCGCTAACACCCCTACCTATTAAGGCCCTGCTTGCCTTGTCGGCAATGCGTCAGCCCATTAGATTGGCGAATGTTGTCAGGCCTAAAATATAAGCAGAAGAGATAGACATGGCGCTTACCGACTCGTCCACCCGCATCCGCTCTGGCGAAGAACTCGACGCCGGCCACATTGATCCCTGGCTCAAGGCCCATATTGCCGGGCTCACCGGGCAGCCCGCGATCAGCCAGTTCCCCGGCGGCGCGTCGAACCTTACCTACCTCATCGAATACCCCGGCGTTGAGCTGGTTCTGCGCCGCCCGCCGTTTGGCCACAAGGCCAAGTCGGCCCACGACATGGGCCGCGAGTTCCGCATCCTCAATCAACTCAAGGATGCCTTCCCCTACTGCCCGAAAGCCTATGCCCACTGCACCGATGAGTCCGTGATCGGCAGCGAGTTTTATGTGATGGAGAGGCTCAAGGGCATCATCCTGCGCGCCGACCTGCCGCCAGAACTTGGCCTCACGCCCGACCACACGCGCACCTTGTGCCAAAGCTTCATCGACAAGCTGGTGGAACTGCACAAGGTTGATTACACCGCCTGTGGCCTGAGCGATCTGGGCAAACCCGAAGGCTATGTGCAACGCCAGATTGGCGGCTGGTGCGAGCGCTACGAAAAAGCCCTGACCCCGGATGCACCGCGCTGGGAAGCGGTCAAGGACTGGCTAAAAGCCAATATGCCCGCTGACCACCCCTCGCCTGCCATCGTTCACAACGACTACCGCTTCGACAACGTGATCCTCGCCCCGCACAACCCGATGCAGATCATCGGCGTGCTGGACTGGGAGCTGACCACCCTGGGCGACCCGCTTATGGATCTGGGCAACACACTCGCCTACTGGATTGAAGCCGACGACCCGGCCCCGGTGCAGTTGATGCGCCGCCAGCCAAGCCATGCGCCCGGCATGCTGACCCGTCGCGAATTCGTCGACTACTACGCCGAACGTTCAGGGACTCAGATAGATAATTACGACTTTTACTACACTTATGGCCTGTTCCGTCTGGCCGGTATCGTTCAGCAAATCTACTACCGCTACTACCACGGCCAGACCCAGGACCAACGCTTTGCTCAATTTGTGCAGATGAACGCCTTGCTTGAGCAGATGAGTCTCAAGGTCATCGCCCCCAAAACTCGCACTCGCTAAGGAATCCGCATGCCCAGGACTCAACTGTTCGACCTCGATGGCAGAATCGCCTTTGTTTCCGGTGCCAGCCGCGGTATCGGCGAGGCCATCGCCAGACTGTTGGCCCAGCAAGGCGCCCATGTGATTGTGTCCAGCCGCAAGCTCGAAGGCTGCCAGCCGGTGGCCGATGCGATCATCGCCGAAGGCGGCCAGGCCACCGCCATCGCCTGCCATATCGGCGAATTGGAGCAGATCACCCAGACCTTCGCGCGGATTCGCCAGGACTTCGGGCGCCTCGACATTCTGGTCAACAACGCCGCGACCAACCCGCAGTTCTGCAATGTGCTGGACACCGACCCGGGGGCCTTCCAGAAAACCGTCGACGTGAATATTCGCGGTTATTTCTTTATGTCGGTTGAGGCCGGCAAGCTGATGCGAGAACACGGGGGTGGCAGCATCATCAACGTGGCCTCGATCAACGGCGTATCGCCCGGCGTGTTCCAGGGCGTGTACTCCATGACCAAAGCCGCGGTGATCAACATGACCAAGGTGTTTGCCAAGGAATGTGCCGCCTTCGGCATCCGCTGCAACGCCCTGTTGCCGGGGCTGACCGACACCAGATTCGCCTCGGCCCTGGTCAGCAACGACGCCATCCTCAAGACCGCGCTGCAACAGATCCCGCTCAAGCGCGTGGCCGCCCCCGGCGAGATGGCCGGTGCCGTGCTGTATCTGGCCAGCGATGCGTCGAGCTACACCACCGGTGTATCGCTGAATGTGGATGGCGGGTTCTTGTCATAGCCTGAGGCGCCCCTCACCCCGGCCCTCTCCCGGAGGGACAGCGTTGGGGTGAGGAGTCCCGGGCACAAACAAATATTAAGTTCCACTCATTGCAATTACAGAATATTTATTCCATAAAGAGCCCTTCTGAAAACAATAATTCAAAGGGTTCAGGCTATGCGTCGTCTTGGAATTGGTTTGATTGGCACCGGGTTTATGGGCCGGGCCCATGCACTGGCGTTTCGTAACGTCAGCGCAGCGTTTGAACTGCCGGTGCAGTTGCACCTCGCCGCGCTGGCCGACGCCGACGCCGAGCGCGCTCAGCATTGCGCCAGCGCCTGGGGTTTTGAGCGCGCCCATGGCGACTGGCAACAGCTGATTGCCGACCCCGGGGTCGATCTGATCGCCATCACCACCCCCAACCACTTGCACTTCCCCATGGCCATGGCCGCCATCGCGGCGGGCAAAGCCGTGTACTGCGAAAAACCACTGGCCGTGAGCCTTGAACAAGCCGATGAAATGCGCCTGGCGGCCAAGGCGGCGGGAGTGGTTACGCGGGTGGGCTACAACTACCAGCACAACCCGATGCTGGTACTGGCGCGCGAGATGATTGAACGCGGCGAACTGGGCCGCCTGATCAGCTTTCAGGGGGAATTCAGCGAAGACTTCATGGCCGATCCGGCCTTGCCCTGGTCATGGCGCTGCGAACCGAGCCACGCCGGTGGCGCGCTGGCGGACCTGGGCAGTCACCTGCTGGCGATGGCACGGTATCTGGTGGGCGACATTGAAGCGGTGTGTGCAGACAGCCAGACCGTCCACCCGCAACGCCCGGCCAGCCACAACAACAGCGAGCAGCGCAGCATCCTGGTGGATGACCAGACCCACGCCCTGCTGCGGTTCAGCAATGGCGCGCGCGGCACCTTCAGCAGCAGCTGGCTCAAGCACGGCTACAAAAACCACCTGAGTTTTGAAATCAGCGGCACCCTGGGCACCCTGAAATTCGATCAGGAGCGCCTCAATGAGCTGCAACTGTGCAAGCGCGGTCAGGGGGGATTCGAGCGACTGCTGGCCGGGCCGGCGTTGCCCGGGTATGCCGCGTTCAGCCCGGCGGCAGGCCATCAGCTGGGATACAACGAACTCAAGACCCTGGAAGTGCACGCCGTGATCCAGGCCTGCGCCGGCCAACCCGCACCCGGCCCCGACTTTGAAGAAGCCTGGCAAGTAGAGCGCCTGGCTGCCGCCATCCGCGTGGCAGCCCAGGAGCAGCGTTGGGTCGTGCTTTAAAGCTCTCACCCGCAGTGCATAGGCATCTAGTCCTGTAGATACTCTGTACCCGGTCAAGCACTAGCGAAGTGTTTCTCGCTAAACAGCTCGCCGGGTGGTTTTGCGTCAGCTTCTCAGCCTGACGCGGTATCGTTCTACTCGTTCGGTGCTACGAGATCACATGATCACTAAGAAGGCTCTCCCACCCTTTAACCCAGCTCATTAACACCATAAATAGAGGTGTATTTGTATGAAATACCCCTCGATTCAAATAGAAAATGGATCAACAGCATAAGACCTGTCTGACTTATCATGCCCACTGCCGTAGGTAATAGTCGCTATCGCCACTTAGAAATTTAAATGTGCGGACCACTACCATGAATCGGAACAGACCGCTTACACTAAAATACCTCCCGACTAAAACAACGCCTGAACATGAGGCGCTTGAAGCCTTATGGGCAAGATGCCTTAATACAATAACCGACATGAAATTCGAATACTTTTCATATCACTTCCAACTCCCAACACCCTTTACCAACCCCAAAAATTATATTTATGAAAACTACCCATTTGAGAATACTCTCTGCACAGCCAAAAAAACCTCCTCTGTAACCGTCGGAAAACTCAAGATAAAACCAGACCACTCAACAGTTTTACCCCGTGAAAAAGAGCACACAAACATACAACCTGAAAACGCATCCGACTCACTATTTTTTATTGCCTACTCACGCCCTAAGCCAGAAGGAGCTACAGAACGATTAATACTGGCAAGAAGGCATTTAAAAATAAACCATAACGAGTCAAAAACACTGAAAAAAATCCTAAAAATACTCGCCAATAACATCCATGACAAATTACTTGAGCTGAACAAAATCCCCTCCCGCACAGCTACCCTTTCACGCAGAGAACAAGAAGTATTACGCTGGGGCGCCGACGGTAAAACATCGGAAGAAACTGCAAAGATTCTGGGGATTTCTCTGGACACGATAAATTATCACTATAAAACAATCAAAGACAAAACACACACAACCAACAAAGCTCAAGCTATCGCTCACGCAATAATAAAAGGCCACATATAAACAATAAACGACCCGTGTTTAATCAGCTGACTGCACCTCAACAAGACTCTCAGGATGAGATCAATTTAATCCAAGAGTATTGAAAAATTTTCGGCTCATCGAAGTGAACCCTTCGCCTGTAACTGCCTAGCCCCTCACCCGAACAATAAGTGCATACATCGACCATATTAATGTGCTCGCTTTCCAGCCCGACGAATTCAAGCAGATATTTGCAGTACAGCGGAAGATTAAGCCAAGCCGTTGCATGAGCGCAACAGGATGGCTCTGAAGTTGCCAATTGAGTGACTGTCCAAGGGGGCTGACTCCCACGCCACACATGCCCATGCACTAACTCTATATGACTAATTAATGACTGACTGACTTCATAACAACAAGGCTGTATTGCGGGCCCTATCCCAACGTGCAAATATTCAAGTGATATACCCGATTGCCGGAACGTATTAAAAGCGTTTTCTATTATTCCGCCAACCAACCCTTTCCATCCGCCATGAATAGCCGCAACAAACTCATCACGGCTCGACCCAACGAGAATAGGCAGGCAATCCGCCGTCACGACAGCTATGGGTCGGGTCGTACGAGTAAAAACCGCATCTGCGCAAATGATCCCTGCTGGTTGGCCCGCATCTGCTTGTACGACATCAGTTCCGTGTTGCTGAGCACAATAGAAAAGATCCTGAGGCAAATCAGCTTTCCCTGCCACTCCAAAAGAGTGGGCAATATTGGGAATAAGGCATAAATTTTCAGACACGAACCCTGCCATAAACACCCCCCATCAAGATTTACCCACAACACCACACCTTTCTAGAAACAACTCAACGACCTCACGACACGCGGCGTTCAATACAGTGACTGGTTTTTCCGGCGTGCTCATATTTTTATTCAGCACGCACTTCACATCTGAGCAGGCGTTACGAAATGTATTTTTCTACGAAGCACTCATCGTAGCAGCTGTTACTCTGGCCTTCATAATATCAACGCACCATAAAAAGAATTAAGTTACTGCCGGCAAGTGCTAACAAGCACGCAAATTCCACGCCTTTCACGAACAGCACAGCTGCCTTGCCGACGATGCAAGTATCTCGATTTCACAGACCAACCAGCGCCAGCAAACCGACTCCCACAATGAGCCCTCCCTACTGCTTGCAAATCGCCCGCAAACACCTATCAGCCTCTTGCACCATCTCGTCGATCAGCGCCTGGCAGGTCTTCAACTCGCCGATCGCTGCCGCCACCTGCCCGCACGGCAAGATCCCTTCATCCGGCACGCCATCCACCATGGAGCGCTGCAACAGCACCGGCTGGTTGGCGGCCATGACCGTTTGCGACAAGGCGCCCGGGTCTTCCTTCACCGACTGGGCAAACACGCTGAGCATATGCCCCAGGCTCATGCCGGTCTGTTGCTTCCACTGCCAGGCGCTGCCCAGGGCAATGCGCAAACGGCCAAAGGCACTGGCCTTTTCCAGACGATTGATAAACGCGTTTTCAATCATCCGGTGGCGCATGCCGTCCACCGCCGTGGTCACGCGGATTTTTTGCGGATCGGCGACTTTTACGTAGCGTTCCAGCGTCGCAATGGGCGTGGGCGACTCCCTGGTCATCAAGAACCGCGTGCCCATGGCAATCCCTGCCGCCCCCGTGGCCAACGCCCCCGCCAGACCACGCCCGGTGGAATAACCACCCGCCGCAATCACCGGCACCCGTACCGCATCCAGCACCTGCGGCAGCAAGATGGTGCTCGGCACACCACCGGTGTGCCCGCCCCCTTCGCCGCCCTGGATGGTAATCATGTCCGCGCCCAGCTCCACGGCCTTGAGCGCATGCTTGAGTGCGCCCACGGTGGGGATGCACAGCACGCCGGCCTTTTTGAAGCGCTCGATGGTCTGGCGATCCGGCCCGCGACCATAACTGACCGCACGCAAGCGGTACTCGATGGCCAGGTCCACGCACTGCGCGGCGTTCTCCTGGAACATATGGAAGTTGAGGCCAAAATTGCTGCCACCGGTGGCCTCGATCACCCGCTGGATCTCGGCTTCCAGCTGATCTTCCGCAATGGTCGCCCCGGCCAGAAACCCGAAGGCTCCGGCCCGGGTGCTGGCGATCACCAGATTGGCATCCGCCACCCAGCCCATCGCGGTTTGCACGATGGGGTAACGACAACCCAGCGCATCGGTCAACGCCGTCTGCAGGTACTCAGTCATCGACGCTCACCCGCAGCTGTCTTGTTCGCTTCAATCATCGCCTTGGCGTCGTAGCCGCCGAGCTTGTCGCCCGACAGCAACTCGTTATGGCTATGGGCAAAGTGGTGCCAGGCAAACACCGCGTCCATGGCTGTACGTTTGCCCTGCAGGTCTTCGACGTGGTTGATCGCCTGCTTGGTCAGCGCCAGCCCCATGCGCGGCTGTTTGGCGATGGCCGCTGCCAGCGCATAGGTGCCGGCCTCCAGTGCTTCGCGGGCAAACAGGCGGTTGACCATGCCCATTTGATAGGCGCGCTCGGCGCTCATCCGGTCGCCGGTAAACAGGAACTCCTTGGCAATGCGCGGGTTCAGCTCATAGGGATGGGCAAAATACTCCACCCCCGGAATCCCCATGCGCACCACCGGGTCCTGGAAAAACGCATCGTCGCTGGCCACGATCAAATCGCAGACCCACGCCAGCATCAGCCCACCGGCAATGCACGCGCCCTGCACCATGGCAATGGTCGGCTTGGGCAGTTCGCGCCAGCGCCGGCACATGCCCAGATACACCTCCTGTTCGCGGGCATACAGGTACTCGCCGCCCGGCTTGTTGGTGTGGTCCCACCACAGGCTCGCCCGGTCGAACGACTTGTTGATGTCGCGCCCCGGGGTGCCGATGTCATGCCCCGCCGAGAAGTGTTTGCCGTTGCCGCGCAACACGATGACCTTCACCGCGTCGTCATTCACGGCCCGGCGAAACCCGTCGTCCAGGGCATAGGTCATCTGCGAGTTTTGCGCATTATTGACGGTGGGCCGGTTCATGGTCAGCGTGGCAATGCCGTCGACCACCTCATACAGCACCGGTTCTTCGGTTTCATACACAGCGGTATCAGCCCGCTGCACAAATTCGCTGTCACTGCTCATGACGATTCCTTGCCTTAGGCCTGACGAATGCCGGGCGGGTTGCCCTTGAGCGCAGCTGCGCGATAGTCATGGGGGTCGAGCCGGCGGATCACAGCCAGTTGCTCCGGCGTCGGCGCCACGGTCTGCTTGAGGTCGGCAGCCTTGAGCAACGGGAAGCCGGTTTTTTCCTGCACCTCTTCAAAGCTCACGCCAGGGTGCAGGGAGCGCACCTGTACCGCCCGGGCCGGGCCGCCGAAGTCCATCACGCACAGGTCGGTGACGATCAGGCGAATGTCCATCAGGTCCCGGCGCATGCCCTCTTCCCAGCGTTCATCCTTGAAGCCGACGCCCGACACCATGTCCACTTCGCCCGACACGAACGCCCGGGTGTTATGGCTTGGCACGAAGAACGAGTTGATATGGTTGATGCTGTTGCCCGGCAAGCCACGCACCCCGAGCATCGCCACTTTGGGCTTTTGATAGTCGCCAATGCACGACAGGTTGGTCTGGCCCCAACGGTCGATCTGGGTTGGCCCGATCATCGCGTGACGGCGCCCGCCCCATACACACTCAAAGACCCGCTCGAACGACAGATAGCCCGAGTAACGCGGCACAAAGTCGCCACGGGGCCCCAACGGGATCGGTTCTTCCACCAGAAACGCTTCGCTGTCGGTCATCAACAGCTCAGGGCTGTGGGTCAGTTTGGCCAGGCTCGCGCCCAGACGCGGGATCACGCCCAGGCCCGAAGCAATCACTTCGCCGTTGTCGCGCCAGGCTTCGCAGGAGGCCACGATCAACAGTTCAGCCAGGGTAAATTCGCACGTAGCAGTCATATTCATACTCCTTAAAACACGGGCAGCGCCAAGGCGCTCAGTCGATCGACACCGCCATTGCTGGCTTGATAGGCGCTCTCGCCCGGGGTCACAAACTCCGCCATGTAGCCTGCCCAGCCGCCTTCTTCGGCAGCACTGGCGCTGTAGCGTTTGAGATGGCTCATGTCCCAGCCGTAATCGGACGGGCACGACGTCGGGTGCGCACCGAACGGTGCATGCACCACGCCGCTGACCAGGTAACGCTCGAAGGTGTTGAAGCGGGCCTGGGTGGCGTCCAGGCTCAAACGCTCCTCGATGCGCTCACAGGACACAAAGCACTGTTTGGCGGCCCGTGCGAACAGATGGTCGAAATACGGATCGGGGCCGGTAACCAGGGTATTGCCCAGACGGTCCGCCACGTTGACGTGCAAAAACGCCATGTCCAGATTCAGTGCGGGCATGGCCAGCAGCACCTCGCCATCGTCATAGGGCGACTGCACCTGCTTGATCGCCGGGTTAAGACGGCTGACATCCGTGGCCAGACCGCAACGGGTCGGCAAAAACGGCAGGCGCATACCCGCTGCACGCAGGCCCCATTGCAGCATGCCTTCGTCCAGTTCCATCAGCTCCAGCTCACCGGCCTCGCGAGCCTTGCGGAAGTAGGCTTCCAGCGGGATCGCATCGAGGGTGGCAAAGCCGAATACCAGTTTCCTGACCTTGCCGGCAGCGCAGAGCATGCCCACTTCCGGGCCACCGTAGGCGACCACGGTCAGGTCCTTGACGTCCGAGCGCAGGATCTCGCGCACAATCGCCATGGGCTTGCGCCGTGGCCCCCAGCCACCGAAGCCGATGGTCATGCCGTCACGCAGTTGGCCGACCACGTCTGCCGCTGTCATTTGCTTGTTCATGTAGTGCTCCTTACTGCTGGACCAGAGTTACTGGCCAACTGAAAAATCGTGACCCCACAGACTCACCCGGGTGAATTCAAAAGCGCTGTGGTCTTGCCAGTCCACCAGCAAGCCGCCATAGCCGTACTCCAGGTCAAAGCCCGAAGGAGTTTTCATATAAAAAGAGGTCATGCGGTCGTTCAGGTGCTGGCCGAGGGTGGCGGACAACGGCACGTTGTGCGCCGTACGCCGGTCATGGGCGCGGCCGACTTCGGTCATCGACTCGACCTCCACCATCACGTGCACACAGCCTGACGGCACGGGGTATTCGGCCAGTGCCAGGCTGTGGTGACGGCTGTTTTTGCAATGCAAAAAGTGGATGCGCACCGGCGGTGCCGACGGGTCCGGGCGGAAGTTGAAAATGTCCGACAGTTCAAAGCCGAGGACGTCCTTGGCAAACGCCAGGGTGGCATCGAAATTCGGCGCAGGCAGCACGGTGTGCCCCAGGCCCATATCACCGGTGACAAAGCCCGGCACCCCTTGCGGCGATACGAAGGGCTGACAATCGGAGCGGTGGCCCCAGCTCAGTTCGTGGCGGTTGCCCGAAGGATCAGTGACGTGCAGCAGTGCTTGCACACCGCGCTGGTCACATTGTTCGGGGGTACCCGGGCGCCAGGTCACATCGGCCTGGTCCAGCACTTCGATGGCGGCATTGAATGCCTTCTCGCTGGCCAGTTCCCAACCCGAGGCCAGGTAGCGCGACTCCCCCCCAGGCACGATCAGCATGCGAAACGGACGCTCATCCATCTTCACGTACAAGCCGCCGGCGGGTGCTTCGCTGACCATCATCCCGAGCACGTCCTGGGCATAACGCTGCCACTGGACGGGGTCGGCAGACTCTGCAACGAAGTAGCTCAAACCACGAATGTCGATCATGTGCCTGCTCCTCAATGCCTGTATTTATTGGCTCGGGGCAGTATGGGAAGGATGCTGGCGGGGCTCATCGTCCGTTGAGACTAAAGCTTGCAACTGAAGATCTGTATGGTTCCCCTGTGGGAGCGGGCTTGCTCGCGATGCGATCTACGCGGCCTGACAGGCAACCGCGGTGATGCCATCGCGAGCAAGCCCGCTCCCACATTTGAACAAGGGATCACATGTACAAAATCACCAGCTCATTGATCACCGAAGGCCGCTCGCTGCCCAGCACATGGGTGTTGAGATCCAGCGTCAGCTGCATACCGCTCTTGACCCGCTCCACACGCTTGACCCGCGCCCGCGCATGGATCGTCGAACCCGCAGGTACCGGCGCCGGGAAGCGCAGGCGGTCCGAACCGTAGTTGACCATGTTGCTGAAGCCGGTGATCTCGTACCCCAGGTTCAGCTTCATCCGCGATTGCAGGATCTGCACCAGGGCACCATGGGCGATGGTGCCGCCAAACGGGCTTTGCTTGCGCGCACGTTCAGGGTCGGTGTGGATCCAGTAGTCATCACCCGACAGCTGGGCAAAGGTGTCGATCAAGGCCTGATCCACCACCACCTGATTGCTCCACGGGCTGAAGTCTTCACTGACCAGTGACTGCAATGCCGCCTCGTCGTCCAGCGCGATCTGGCGCACGGCCACTGCTTCTTGTACAACCGGCTGCTCGACAGTCCGCAGCGCCTTCAAGGCCACAGGATCCTTGTCCATCCCGGTGAAGCGCAGCAATCGCGCGCCCTTGCCATCGACCTCGGCAAACACCGGTTGCAGGCGCATGCCGATGGTCACTTCGGACTCGTCCAGGCCCACCAGGTTGCTGTTGATCCGCACGCCCTGATCCAGTTCGATCACCGCCAGCATCTGCGGCATTTCATCGGCGAAGTCCGGCAGGGTCGCGATGCGGGTCACGGTAAAGCTGTACAACGTCGCCCCGCCGCTGACTTCACGCCAGGTCAGCGCATGGGCAAAACACGCCGGGCAGTGCCGGCGCGGGTAAAACACCCAGTGGCTGCACTGGTCGCATTGCTGAATCAGCAGGCGCTCAGCCTTCAGGCCTTCCCAGAACGGTGCAGAAATCTCGGTCGGCACCGGCATTGGTTTGTTATTCGACATCGCAATCATGCTCCCTGAAGAATCAATGCACCCTGCTCACTCATCACCCCACCGGTGCCTGAGACGTACACCGTGTCGCACTGCTTGAGCTGACGTTCACCGGCTTCACCGGCGATTTGCGTCACGGCCTCGATCACCTGGCTCATGCCGCCAGCCGAACCGGCCTGGCCAAAGCTGAGCTGGCCGCCGTGGGTGTTCATGGGGAAATCTCCGCGCCAGGTCAGGTCGTGCTCGCGCACAAAGTTCATGCCCTCGCCCTTGGCGCAAAAACCGGCGTCTTCCAGGGTCAGCAAGGCGGTGATGGTGTAGCAGTCGTAAATTTGCGCTGCGTCCACATCTGCCGGCTTGAGCCCGGCCATGTCGAAGGCGCGGCGTGAAGCCGGACCGATCGGGGTATGCAGCATGTCGGCGGCATAGGACGGCGACTTGAACGCCAGGTGCTCGCCGAAACCTGTGATGTATGACGGCCGTTTACGGGCACGGGCGGCCACTTCCCTGGACGCGATGATCATCGCGGCGCCACCGGCCACGGGCATGACGATTTCCAGCACGTGCAGCGGGTCGGCCACTTTTTTGCTGGCCAGCACTTGCTCGATGGTCAGCGGTTGCCCGTAAAACATGGCTTGCGGGTTGTACTGCGCATTGGTGCGCTGGTCGACTGCAATTTTGGCCAGCGCCCGTGGATCGTAGCCGTATTGCGCCGCATAGCGCTGGGCAATCATTGCGTAGCCGGTGTTCTGGCCCATGTGCCCGTAGGGCAGGTCAAACTCGGCTTCCGGTGCGCCGAACGCGGTGCTGTGGCCACCGAAGCGCATGGCCCGGGCCATCCAGCTGGCATCTTCGTCCGGGCCCATGGGCGCCATGCGCGCAGGCAACACGCACAGGACCGCCTGGCACAAACCCAGTTCGATGGCAGCGGCAGCGCGCCAGACCATGCCGACCGAGGTACAGCCGCCAAGGTCGACGACTTCGGCAAAGTTGAGGCGCAAGCCCAGGTATTCGGCGGCCATGGCCGGCACGAACACCGAAGCTTCATGAAATTGCGGGCCATTGATCACCAGCCCGTCGAGGTCGGATGCCTGCAAACCGGCATCGCGTAACGCCTGGGCAGCCAGGTCGGCAACTTGCTCCAGATGGAACATGCGCGGGGCCGTGGCGTATTTCTCCGGCTTGTACTGAGCGCTGCCAACAATGGCCGCGTGACCTTTAAGACCCATGGTTATCTCTCTTTAGAAGTGCAAATCAGGCCGTTTTGTGGGGGCGGCGGTGCGACGATTCGACTTGCTCGCGATGGCACCGACGCGGTTCTGCTGCAAAACCTCAGTGCCTGTATCGCGAGCAAGCCCGCCCCCACACAGGGGACGGGCAAGTCGTTAGAAGGTGTATTTCATCGAGAACGTGGCGTAGTCACGGTCTGCCAGCGGACGGTAGATCGGGTCAGGCGAGCCCAGGTACCCGATGTACTTGAGCGACACTTCCAGGTTGCTCAAGTACTTGAAGGTCGTGCCCGCACTCAGGCGGCGATCTCCAGCCACCCCGGCGATGGTCCCGGACATCGGGGCCGCACCGCTGAACACGTTCGAGAAGGTGAACGGAACCTCAAGGTCCCAGCCCTGGAACACACCCGGGTAACTGAACGAGGCGCCCACGGTGTACGCACTCGCCGAGCGGGTGCGCCAGGCCGTAGCGGTCTTGTAGGTGTAGTCATTGGACGGCTGCACCGACGGCGCCAGCGACGGCAACAGGCCTACACCTTCAAGGTTCGGGGCTGCCGACGTATCGTCCGCATGGTCCGCACGCACGGTGACGATTTCACCGGTCAATGTGGTCTGGCTGGCCCAAGGGCGGTCACCCAGAATGCGCATTGCCGACAACTGGAACTGCTGACCCTTGCCCTTGGCAGGCACCGGGCCCAGTCCGGTATTGACCATCACCGGGGCGCCGTCGCGATAGGACCACTCCGCACCCAGCTGGTATTCACCCAGCTTGGTGGTGGCACTGACGCCGGTCAGTTTGATGTCTTCGAAGTACTTGACCCGATAACCGTTGGCCTTGTAAGCCAGACCACCCGGGCCACCTGGTGCCGGGTCCCAGCCAACCAAGGCGGTGGCCGGGTTTTTATCGTGATAGACCACATGGAACAGCGACAACTCGATGTCAGTGACCGGACGCCAGCGGATTTGCGCACCCCACTGACCGCTGTCACGTGGCTCATCGGTACCCAGATAAGGCACCTTGTTGGCCCCCATGTACAAAAACTCGCGGCCCGGCCCGATCACGTCCGAGGTCGACAGGAAGCTGCCCACCGGCGGCAGTTCGGTGCCCTTCCACTCGTACTGCACGTAGCCGCCCAGGGTGATTTCAGGGTTGATCCGGTACGACGCCGAGAACTGACCGACCGGCAGCAATACTTCCTTGACCTCAACCCCGGGCTGCGCGGCCTTTACCGCATCGGACGGGTTCTGTACGCCGTTGACGCCCGGGTAGTAAAGGCTCTCGCCCCACGACTCGATATGGCGCCCGGCCTTGACGTCGAGCATGGTGTCGTTCTCGAAGCGCCAGCCGCCGAACACGTAGGCGTCAAGCAACCTGGTGCGGCCACCGCTGTAGTAACGCGTGTCGCTGGTGAACTCGTCATTGCTGCCGTACTTGTTGACGGTGGCCGGTGAGTCGTTGTCATTCTTGCGGTGGTACACGTCGTCATAGAAGGTACTGGCCCGTACGACCGCGCCGTAGTTGTCCTTGCGCAAGATCATCTCGCCCAGCGCGCCCACCCGGTTGGTGGTGAGGCTGTGCTGCTCGAAGTTGCGGTTCGGATCATCGGCGTTAACCCCCATCAGCCTGTTGCTGGGGCTGGCCAGACGCGTGCCGATGCCGTAACTGGTGGTGACCGACCAATCAATGGTGGTGCCGTCTTCAAACTCGATGGTGTCCCCTGCCCACAACGGGCTGGATACCAGTGCAACCGCGATCGCCAGGCCACTGACCTGGTAGCCGTGCGGGCGCTGCCCAAGACATTTATTGTTATTTTTATTGATCACTCTGCCTCTCCTGATTGACGACTCGATGGCCGCCTCGATGGGTTCAAGCGTCATTGCGTTCTGCATACCGCGCCTATAGCCACTGCTTAAATCAACTCAAGCGGGTCGAACTTCACGACTCCTGTCGGGGCTGCCCGATAACGATGCAGCCCTCCTTGTTCCTCACGAACGAGCGCCCCCTCGGCCATAAGGTAATTGGCGTGAGCCAACGTCTCCCCAAGCGCCATCAGTTCGTCAAAACGACCTGACAGTTTTTTAAACAACACCGCCATCATCTGCAGCGCCGTGCGCGGTTCCTCGCAGGCCTGGAGCAACTGCTGCAAATGGTTCAGGTGGTGGTCACGCAACTGATCCAGTCGCCGATGCAGATTGAAAAACGGCCGTTCATGGGCCGGCAGCACCAGCACGCTGTCGGGGATCACGCGCAGCCGTTCGATAGAGTCCAGCCAGTCACGCAACGGATTGGCTTCGGGTTCGGTGACATACACCGCAATGGTGGACGTGATGCGCGGCAACACCTGGTCGCCCGAGATCAGCAAACCGTCGTCCGGGGCATACAGGCACGCGTGCTCCGGTGAGTGCCCGTTGCCCATCACCACTTGCCAGCGGCGCCCGCCGATAGTCAGCTCGCTGCCATGACTTAAACGGGTAAACCCGGCAGCCAGTTGCGGGCGAAAGTGTTCGCCCTGGATCAGCGGCAACAATGCGGTGGCGCGCTCGGCACTGAACCCGGCCTTTTGATAGAAATCCAGAAATGCCCAGTCCGGCGCAACGGCCTGCGGCGGGCCGTGGTGCAGCGCCTCGAACTCGCCCAGGGTCATCAACACCGGGCACCGAAAACGCTCGGCCAGCCAGCCGACCACACCCGTGTGGTCGCTGTGAAAATGGGTGCAGATCACCGCCTTGAGGGGCAAGCCTGCCAGAACCTCGACAAACACTTGCTCCCACACCGCGCGGCATTGCTCGCTGTTCAAACCGGTATCGACCGCCACCCAGCCATCGCCGTGTCGCAGCAGATACAGGTTGATGTGATCGAGCCCGAACGGCAGCGGCATGCGCAGCCACAACACACCCTCGGCCACTTGCTGTACCTGGCCGTTGGCCGGGGCCAGCGGCCAGGGGTAGCGCAAGCCGTCACGCCATTGGTGGCCCTGGGCGTCGAATTCACTCATGGCCGCTGCCTGTAAAGGGCGGCAGGCCGGCACGGGCCAATACCTGCAACGAGTAAGGCTGATAGGTGCGGGTGCTTTCATCGCGCACAAAGAGCGGGTCTGCAAACAACCCCGGGGCGTAGCCCTGGCGCTGCAAATCCACCTTGCGCAACTTGAAGGTGCTGGTCAGGTCCGCCGCCGCCGATACACGCACAAACACCGGCGCCGCATAACGAGGCAAACGCGCTTCGGTCAGTTCATAGAACGCCTGCGGATCAAAGCTGTGCCCGGCCTGCATCAAAATCGCAGCCATGCCGGCACGGCCTTCATGTTCCGGCACCTGCACGCCGTACACGTTGATCAGCTCAAGGCCGGGCATGTCGCTGAGGGTGTCCGCCACTTCCAGGGTCGAGACGTTTTCGCTTTTCCAGCGGAAGGTATCGCCAATGCGGTCTACGAAGTAGAAATAGCCGTCGTCGTCGTAGCGCAGCAGATCGCCCGAACTCCAGTAAGCATCCCCGGTTTGAAACACGTTGCGCCGGATCTTGCTCTCGCTGGCAGCCTCGCTGGTGTAACCCTCGAAGCGCCCGCCGCCAATCAGCGGGTGATCCACGATAAAGCCCATGGCCTCGCCCATTTCACCGGGCTGGCACAGCTGATAAAAACCGTTCTCGTCCCTTGGGTGGCTGTCGCTTTCGACGTCGTAACGCACCAGTCGCAGGTTGGTGCGGCTCCAGTCCGGCACCCGGCCACAAGAGCCCACGTAATTGTCGACGTTGATCAGGTTGGCGTTGGCTTCGGTGGCGCCCCAGCCTTCAAACACCTGGATCGGGCCGAAGCGTTCCAGCCAGCGCTGCCATGACTCGGGCGTCAGACCCGCACCGAGCATGTACCGCAGGCTGTGTTCGCGCTCACCGGCCACCACGGGCTGGTTGAGCAGATAACGGCAAATTTCGCCGATGTACTGGAACACGGTGATCTGGTTGCGGCGCACGTCGGGCCAAAACTCACGCACGCTGAACTTGCGCCGCACCACAATGCTCGCGCCCACCCGCAAGGCGGTCGACGTCACCGAAGTGGCGGCCGCGCCGTGGTACAACGGCAGGCAGCAATAAAACACGTCATCACAGGTGGCGCCCAGGGTGACTTCCATCACGTCCCCCGAGGACATCCAGCGCATATGGCTGTAGCGCGCAGCCTTGGGCAAGCCGGTGGTGCCCGAGGTAAAAATCAGCAGGGTGGTGCTTTGCGCCGTCACGTCGGCACGCACTTCACGGGGGAAGACCGTGCCCGGGGCACAGGCAATCTGCTCCCCAAAGTGGATATCGACACTGGCCGGCAACTCACCGGCAAAGGGGTTTTGCTTATCCTCGACCAGCCACAGAGGCACATCCGGCAGGCCCTCAGTGCTGAGCAGGTTGGCCAGGCACTCCTCGCCGACCACCACCGCTTTGGCCGCTGTGGATTGCAGTGCGTGCACCAGAGCCTTGCCGTTGACCTGGGTGTTGATAAACGCCACCACCGCGCCAAGCTTGACCAGGCCAAACCAGCAGAAGAAAAACTGCGGACGGTTCTCCATGGCAATCGCGCACACATGGCCCGCACGCAAGCCCTTTTCGTAAAACACGTGGGCCATGCGATCGGCCTGGGCATTGACCTGGGCGTAGCTGAAGCGCTGGTCGCCATCGATCAAGAACGTGTGCTCGGGAAAAGCCTGGGCCTGCGCCTCAAGACGGTCGGCCAGGGTGTACAGGTCTGCCGGTTTGATTTGGGCACTGGCCGCAGAGCGCAAGTCCAGCAGCGCCTGGGTTTGCTCCCGCGGCACCGGCTGCTGCCTTGGCGCCGTTGCAGTACTGATCCGGGACATATCGTTCATTGCACCACCGCCTCGCCCAGCGGGTAATCGCTGTAGCCTTCCGGGCCCGGGGAGTACAGGGTCTTGCGGTCGAAACGGGCCAGGGGCAAGCCTTTGCGCAGGCGCTCTACCAGGTCCGGGTTGGCGATAAAGTGCCGCGCAAACGACACGGCCTCGCCCTGCCCGGCCTGCAGCGCCGCTTCTGCCGACTCACCGTCAAACCCGTCATTGAGGATCAGGCCGTTGCTGCAATGGCGCTGGGCCAGGGCAAAAGCGTCCAGTTCGGCCAGGGGCGAGCGCATGATATGCACGTAAGCCAGCCCCATGGGTTCGGCGGCCTTGCACAGCGCCACTGCGGTGGCCAGCGGGTCTGCGTCATCGATGTCATTGAACGGGTTGCCCGGGCACAGGCGCAGCGCCACGCGCCCGGCACCGATGGCCGCGGCCATGGCCGCCAGCACCTGCGCCGGGAAGCGCACGCGGTTCTCGACGCTGCCGCCGTACTGGTCGTCACGCAGATTGCTGCCCGAGGCCATGAACTGCATCGGCAAATAGCCGCTGGTGCAGTGCAACTCAACCCCGTCGAACCCGGCTTCGCGGGCATTCAACGCGGCCTGGCGATACTCCTCGATGACCTGCTCGATCTCTTGCAAGGACAGGGCCCGGGGTTCATCGGTGTCCACCATGCCGGCGGTGTCTGTGAACAGCTGGGTACGTGCGCGCAGGGCCGACGGTGCGACCGTCGCCGCCCCTGCCGGCTTGTTGTGAGCGCTGGAAGCACGGCCGACGTGCATCAGTTGCAGCACGATCAAACCGCCTTCGGCGTGGACCGCATCGGTCACAGCCTTCCAGGCTGCGATCTGCTCGGCGTTGTAAATCGCCGGGGTACGGCAATAGCCCAGGCCACTGGCTGAAGGCGCAGTGCCTTCGGCCACGATCAGCCCGGCCGACGCACGCTGACGGTAGTACTCGACCATTTCGCCAGTCGGTACCCCGTGCTGGTCGGCGCGGCTGCGGGTCATGGGTGCCATGACGATGCGGTTGGCCAGCTCAAGGTCGCCCAGGCGCACAGGTTCAAACAAAATACTCATAGGGGTGGCTCCTTAGCGCACACGAATTTTCGGTGCGCCAGCCCCACGGCGCAGGGTGGCAAGAAAGTGTTCGACCGGGGCCGCTGTGGCCACTTGGGGCAGTTGGTCCTTGTCCGGGCGATTGGCCCAGAACTCGGTCCAGGACGGGAACAGATCGTGGAAGGTACCGGCGTAGGGTTCACGTCCCGGCCAGCGCATTTTTTGCGTGCCGATCGGTGGCTTGTTGAGGTCACTGGCGTACCAGTAGCACGGCAGGCGACGACGGAAATACCAGCGCCCCTCCATCCGCTCGTAGTCATCCCAATAGAGCATTTGCATGGTGACCCACTCGGGGCCCGTCTCGTGCTCGTTCTTGGAATACACCACGCCCACGGCATGGTCAGGGTCGGTGAACTCGATCAGGTGCTGGCCCAGATGGTGGGAGGTGCCGTGAAACTGGTCGCGCAGGGTGTCATCGACCCAGGCTTTAAGGTGCGCACGCCCGGTTTTTTCGCGGCCGACGCGGATGTCTTCGGCAAACAGATTGACGTGGGCATCCAGGTCGCGCATGTCCAGCGACAAGGAGTATTTGCCGGCCAACTGGCGAATTTCTTCAATCGACTCCAGCCGATCGAGACGGGCAAGCAAGGCGTTCTGTTCCATAAAAGTGTCCTTATTCCAAAACCGTGTACAGCTCGCTGCTGCGCCCGCCATCGACTGGCAAACAGGCACCGGTGATATACGAGGCTTCGTCGCTGGCCAGAAACAGAATGGCGTTGGCCACTTCGATCGGTTGGCCAACGCGCTTGAGCGGGATCAGTTTTTCGGTGTTGGTGCGGGTTTTGTCGTCGGTGAGCATGCCGGCCGTAGCGGGCGTCTCAACCACACCCGGGCTGACCACGTTGCAGCGAATGTTGTGGCTTGCGCCTTCGCTGGCAGCGGCGCGGCTGAAGTTGATGACGGCGGCCTTGGCAGCGGAATAACCGGCCATCCACGGCGTGCCGAACTGACCGCAGATCGAAGCCAGGTTGATGATCGAACCGCTGCCCTGAGCGCGCATCAGGCCCATGGCCGTACGCGTCCCCCAAAAGGTACCGTCTACGGTGGTCGCAAAGTTGGAGTGCCAGTCAGCCGTCGAGGTGCTGTCAATCGCGCCCCAGCTGTAGGCCATGGCATTGTTGACCAGAATATCCAGCCGGCCGTTGCGTTTGGCCGCTGCATCGATGGCGCCGACATAGGCGGCCTCATTGCTGACATCGGCCACCTCGCATTCGGCGCGGCCACCGGCATCACGGATCTGTGCGGCCACGGCCTGAAGCGGTTCGATGCGACGACCGCAGAGCACCACCAGTGCGCCCTCCTCGGCAAACCGCAGCGCTGTAGCCGCGCCAATGCCCGAGCCTGCACCGGTGATAAATGCAACCTTGCCTTGTAAACGAGTACCCATGACCTGCTCTCCCATTGCTATGCCCGGTGTTTAGATAAACGCCATGCCGCCGTTGACCGCGAGGTTTTGGCCGGTGATGAAAGCCGCGTCATCACTGGCCAGGAAGGCCGCGACGCGAGCGATTTCATCGGTTTCACCCATGCGGCCCAGAGGGATGGCCTTGAGCATGCTTTGCATCCAGTCTTCCGGGATGTCAGCCATCATTGGGGTGTTGGTCGGGCCGGGAACGATGGTGTTGACACGAATGCCGTTGCCGGCCAGTTCGCGAGCCATGCTGCGGGTCAAGCCCATCACGCCGGCCTTGGCCGCGCAGTAATGGCTAGGACCTTCACCGGTCAGGGCGGACGTGCTGGAAATATTGATCACCACGCCGGGGGTGGCTGCCTGAAGCATCAGCTTTACCGCTTCACGACTGCAGAAGAACGTACCGGTAAGGTTGACGCCGATGACTCGCTGCCAGTTCTCGTCTGGTGTTTGCGCGAAGGCATCGATAGAACCGATGCCGGCGTTATTGACCAGAATATCGAGGCTGCCAAAGTGCGCATGCACGGCGGCCATCGCGGTGGCCACCGAGTCGCTGTCGGCCACGTTGCAGGAGACGGCCAGTGCCTGGTCGCCCAACCCTTCAATGCTTTGGCGTGCGGCCTCAAGGTTGATATCGGCCGCGACAACCTTGGCTCCCTGCTCGGCGAAATGACGCACGATCGCGCGCCCCATGCCTTGCCCTGCACCGGTTACAAACGCCACTTTATTCAGCAACTTCATATCGTTCTCCCACCTGCCCGACTCCGGCCCGCCCGTAAGCCCCGGGCGGTGTATGGGAGCAATCATTGACTGGTGGAAAAAGCTGAACATCGTCCGATGGGACTAAGCCGTAGAACGCGGTGAGGCATCGGATGGATAGTTCAGCCTTCTGTGAGGGGCATTCGCGTCGCTTGATTAATCCCGTGGCTACAGCAAAAGCAAAGGTTAAGGCTTGAAACTGCACAACCCCATGTGGGAGCGGGCTTGCTCGCGATGCAAGCGGCGCGGTATTTGAGTTGAATCGCGCCGATGCCATCGCGAGCAAGCCCGCTCCCACAGATGAGATGTGCGAGTCTCCAAGACCTCGCCGCCAACCAGGCCGGCCGGTCAGCCGCCTCGGCGGGCATTGCTCTTGATCTACCGGCCCCTTCGGGAGGCCGAGTGGAGGTTCTGCGCAGTGGGTCTCCCGGCATGGATGCCGGGAGAGCCGTGCTGGGCCAAGGATGGCCCGTCACGGCGTGCCCACGGAGCGGGGCCGGAGCGAGGGGCACCTGAGCGCAGCGAGGGCCGTACGCCGGGGCAAGCCTTTTTGGGTACTTTTTCGGCGTTTGGAAAAAGTGCCTCGCCGTAAGGGCGAAACCCGTAGAACGCCGTGGCGCATCGAATGGATATGTACCCGGGGTGAATAACTGCAACACCAAGTACATATCCGCCACACACGCCCAACTGGAATGGGGGCATTCGCGTTGTTGGTACATTCCCCTGGCTACAGCAAAAGCAAAGGTTAAGGCTTGAAACTGCACAACCCCATGTGGGAGCGGGCTTGCTCGCGATGCAAGCGGCGCGGTATTTGAGTTGAATCGCGCCGATGCCATCGCGAGCAAGCCCGCTCCCACAGATGAGATGTGCGAGTCTCGCAGACCTCGCCGCCAAACAGGCCGGCCGGTCGGCCGCCTCGGCGGGCATTGCTCTTGATCTACCTGCCCCTTCGGGAGGCCGAGTGGAGGTTCTGCGCAGTGGGTCTTCCGGCATGGATGCCGGGAGAGCCGTGTTGGGCCAAGGATGGCCCGTCACGGCGTGCCCACGGAGCGGGACCGGAACGAGGGACACCTGAGCGCAGCGAAGGCCGTACGCCGGGGCAAGCCTTTTTGGGTACTTTTTCGGCGTTTGGAAAAAGTGCCTCGCCGTAAGGGCGAAACCCGTAGAACGCCGTGGCGCATCGAATGGATATGTACCCGGGGTGAATAACTGCAACACCAAGTACATATCCGTAATACACGCCCAACTGGAATGGGGGCATTCGCGTTGTTTGTACATTCCCCTGGCTACAGCAAAAGCAAAGGTTAAGGCTTGAAACTGCACAACCCCATGTGGGAGCGGGCTTGCTCGCGATGCAAGCGGCGCGGTATTTGAGTTGAATCGCGCCGATGCCATCGCGAGCAAGCCCGCTCCCACAGAGGAGATGTGCGAGTCTCGCAGACCTCGCCGCCAAACAGGCCGGCCGGTCGGCCGCCTCGGCGGGCATTGCTCTTGATCTACCGGCCCCTTCGGGAGGCCGGAGCAAGGGCGAAACCCGAAAACGCCCTGGCACATCGAATGGATATGCCCCCGGCAAAAACGCAGGCACATCACAATCGCATGCAGCCTTCGCATCTCGTCCACGGCTGGAGAACAGCCACAGGGCGCATACCGGAGCCACTGGTCTGAATGGACGATGTACACCACGCCCGCCCTGTGGAATAACTCATCCACTAGAACAAAAACCGGGAGAGCCCGTCGTGTCCATACCCTTGCGCCCCACCTGGCGAACTCATTACGCATTAGGCGTTTTGGCTGCCATCTATATCTTCAACTACATCGACCGGCTGCTGATGGCCATTTTGATCGAGCCGGTAAAAGCCGAGTTCGGCATTTCCGATACCGGTATCGGGCTGCTTTCGGGCGTGACCTTTGCAGTCTTCTACACCATTTTCGGCTTTCCGCTGGGGCGCCTGTCTGACCGTATCGGCCGTAAAAAAGTCATCGCGTTCAGCTGTATCGCCTGGAGCGTGATGACCATTTTCTGCGGTTTTGCCGCCAGCTTCACGATGCTGGTGATCGCCCGCATCGGGGTGGCCATCGGCGAAGCCGGCGGCACCGCGCCGTCCATGGCCATGGTCTCGGACCTGTACCCGCCGGAGCGCCGCTCAACCGCTCTGTCGGTCCTGATGCTCGGCTCAAGCCTGGGAGCGATTTTCGGGCTGGGCCTGGGCGGCTGGATCGCTCAGCATTACGGCTGGCGTTTCGCATTTATCGTGATCGGCGCACCGGGGATCTTCCTCGGGCTGCTCTTGCTGCTCACCGTGCGCGCACCCAAACCCGCCATGCTGGTCAACGCCAATCAAGTGGCGCAAGCCCACTGGGCCGTCACGGTTCGGGAGCTGTTCCAGACCCCGTCCTTCCTCTGGATTGTGCTCACCGGCGGCTCTGCCGCCATTGCCGGTTATGCCATCGGTACCTGGAGCCCGAGCTTTCTGATCCGCTCCCACGGCTTGAGCCTGCAGGACGCCGGGCTGCTGGCCGGGGTCGCAGGCGGCGCCGGGGCCACGTTCGGCACCCTGACCTGCGGCATTTTGTGTGACCGCCTGGCGCGCCGTGACAAGGGCTGGCAAATCGGTGTGCCGCTGCTGGGCACCCTGATCAGCATCCCGTTCGCGCTGGCGTACTTCCTGTGGCCGGTGGGCACCGCGTTCCATGTGGGCAGCACGCCCGTGCCGACCGCCTTCCTGTTCTACGGTGTGTTCAGCTTCTTCGGCACCTGGTGGGCAACGCCTTGCCTGGGCGCCATTTCCCATCTGTTCCCGTCCACCCGACTGGCCCAGGCCACCGCGATTTTCGTGATGTCCATGACCCTGCTCGGCGTGGGTGTCGGCCCGCTGCTGATCGGCATGCTCAGTGACGGCTTCGCCCACACCCTGGGCAACGAAGGCCTGCGCTATGCCCTGGCCTCCTGCGTCTCGCTGCTGGTACTGGCTTCGGTCTTTCTGGCCATGGCATTGCCGCGCTATCGCAACCACCTGATGAACAAGACCACGCCCCCGGCATCGCTGGTTGACGCGGCCACTGCCTGACTTTTGGAGATTGAGTGATGACCGAACAAGACCTTCCCCTGCCCATCGGCCACTTTGTGACACTGGACAGCGGCCTGCGCCTGCACTTTCTCGATGAAGGCAGCGGCCCGGTCGTGTTGTGGCTGCACGGCAGCGGTCCGGGCGCCAGCGGCTACAGCAACTTCAAAGGCAACTACCCGCAGTTTGTTGCCGCCGGGTTTCGCAACCTGGTGGTGGATTTGCCGGGCTTCGGCCGCTCCGACAAGCCAGAGGATGCCCAGTACAACCTGGACTTCTTTGTCAGCGCCATGTCGGGGTTTCTCAAGGCTGTCGGGGTCAAGCGTGCAACTTTGCTCGGCAACTCCCTGGGCGGCGCCATTGCCCTGGGCCTGGCGCTGGCCGAACCCGAGCGCGTCGAAAAACTGATCCTGATGGCCCCCGGCGGCGTTGAAGACCGCGAAACCTACTTCAAGATGGTCGGCATTCAACGCATGGTCGAGCTGTACAACGCCGGGCCCCTGGGCATCGAGCAAATGCGCCGGATCATGAGCCTGCAACTGTTCGACAGCTCGCAGCTGGAAGACAGCCTGCTCGCCGAGCGTGTCGCCGTGGCCGTGCACCAGCCGCGCAACCTGTTCACCACCATGATGGTGCCGAACATGACCGAGCGCCTCGAAGAGCTGCAAGCACCCATCCTGGGTTTCTGGGGCAGCGACGACAATTTCAACCCGGCCAGTGGCGCGCTTAAAGTATTGAACCACGCCCCGAACGCGCGATTTATCATGCTCAATCGCTGCGGGCACTGGGTGCAGGTTGAGCACCGCGAACTCTTCAACAAGGCGTGCCTGGAATTTTTGCGCAGCTGAATGCAGCGCCCTGTACACGCATGACCAACGGCTGCCTGCGGGCGGCCGTATCCCCTTCCAAACACCCGCTCGGGCTGAAATAACAATGACAAAATTCCCTCAGTTGCTGGCACCCGGTCGCATTGGCTCCATGGAGCTGCGCAACCGCATCATCATGGCGCCCATGGGCTCCAACTTCGCCGAAGCCGATGGCCATTGTGGCGAACGGATTCAAGCCTATTACGAGGCCCGCGCCCGTGGCGGTGCCGGGCTGTTGATCATGGGCGTGTGCTCGGTGGCGTTTCCGGCCGGGACGGCCGAGCCGTTCCAGGTCGGGGTGTCGAGCGATGACTTTATCCCGGGGCTGAGCCGCCTCGCCGAACGTGTCCACCAGCACGGCGCCAAAATAGCCATGCAGTTGCAACACGCCGGCAAGACCTCGGTGCGCGACATGGCCGAAGGTCGGCAACTGTGGGTGCCATCGGTTCCGCCCGTGCTGCAAAGCGACATGATGGCCGCGCTGACCCCCGAAGAGCTGGCCAACTTTGTCAGCTCCATGAAGCGCCGCGCCGAAGGCTCACCGGTCCGCGTGATGGACAGCGACGACATCACACAGATGATCGACTGGTTCGCCTGTGCCGCCGAACGTGCCCAACGCGCCGGTTTCGACGGTGTAGAGTTGCACGCGGCCCATGGCTACATCATTGCCGGCTTCCTCTCGGGCTATTACAACCAGCGCGCAGACGAGTACGGCGGCTCCCTGGAAAACCGTGCCCGGCTGCTGCTGGAGATCATTGCGGCGGTACGTGCCAGGGTCGGCAACGAATTTGCCCTGTGGCTGCGCCTGGACGCAGAAGAACTGCACACCCCCGGCGGTATCAACCTGGAAGACGCCAAGGCCGTGGCCCGCATGGCCGAAGCGGCCGGGGTGGATGCCGTCAGCGTGTCCGCCAGTGCCCGTATCACCAACGGCGCGGTGTTTACCGAGGCCCCCCTGGTGCACCAGCCAAGCGGGTTTATCGAGTGGACCAGTGCAATCAAACGCAGCGTGCAAGTGCCCGTGATCGCCGTGGGGCGCATCGAGCCGGATGCCGGCGAAGCCGCCCTCAAGCGCGGCGACTGCGACTTTATCGCCATGGCCCGCAAACTGCTGGCCGACCCCGAGCTGCCGAACAAACTGCTCAACGATCAGGAGTCCAGCATCCGCCCGTGCATTTACTGCTACGTGTGCGTCAGCCAGATCTTCGTCAACGAACGGGTGAAGTGCGCGGTCAACCCCATGACCGGCCATGAATTCGAATACGTGATTGGCCCGACGGCCAGCCCCAGGCATCTGGTGGTGGTCGGTGCCGGGCCTGCCGGGATGGAGGCGGCACGGGTTGCTGCCTTGCGCGGGCATCGCGTGACACTGCTGGAGCGCAGCGACCGCCTGGGCGGCACGCTGTTTTTTGCCGGCCTGGCCTACGCCGAAAACGCCCGCCTGCTGGACAACCTCAAGGTTCAGGTGCAGCAGTCATCCATTGATATCCGCTTGAACACCCCGGCCAGCCCCGCCCTGCTCCGTGATCTGGCTGCCGATCAGGTGCTGGTGGCCGTGGGCGCCGAACGTGCGGCACCCGCGATCCCCGGGGCTGACCAGGACCATGTGTGGAGCGGCGACGAACTGCGACGCCTGATGACCGGCGACCGCGCCGATGAAATCGCCCGGCGCAAACTGTCCTTCACCCAGCGCGCCCTGATGAAAGCCGGCAGCCTGACGGGCATCACCGACAGCCGTGAAGCCATGGAAAAACTGTCCCGGGTATGGATGCCTCTGGGCAAGCGCGTGACCATCATCGGCGGCGGGCTGGTGGGCCTGGAACTGGCCGAGTTCCTGATCGCTCGCGGACGGCAGGTGTGCGTGCTGGAAAGCGGCACCCACCTTGGCCGGGAACTGGCCATCGTGCGGCGCTGGCGGGTGCTGCATGAGATTCGCGTGCACGGCGGCCAGTTGATCACCGGCGCCACCGTGACCGCCATTGACGGCCATTGCGTGCGTTATCAGCTGGCCGATGGGCAAACCGCAGAGAGCCAGGCCGACTCGGTGGTACTGGCCATCGGCGCCCAACCCAATACCGACCTGCTGGACGAACTGACCCGCGCCGGGTTGAGCGCCACCAGCATTGGCGACTGCCAGAGCATCGGCTACATCGAAGGCGCCATCAGTGCAGGGCACAAGGCCGGGCGCGAGGCCTGAAAAAACTTGCGCCGCGCCGCGCTTCTGCGGGAGCGAGCCTGCTCGCGAAAGCCGTAACCCTGCGGCGTTCTTGAGACCTTCGCGAGCAGGCTCGCTCCCACCGTTGAAGGCACAGGGACCTTCTGGCTTGTTCGTCCTTTTCTGCGAAGGTGAGGCTGGCAAAGGCGGTCTTGATTCACCGCCGCTGAAAAGGGCATTCGGGTGGCGGACACGGGTTGGCTTATCTATATTCCACCCACACAAGGAGCGACCCGTGACTACAGACAACCGCCACAACAAAATCGACAACATCGAATTCAACGTCCACGACATTGACCGCAGCAAAGCGTTCTATGGCGCAGTCTTTGGCTGGACCTTCACGGACTATGGCCCGGCCTACAGCGAATTCAGCGATGGCCGCCTGAACGGCGGCTTCACCACCGGCGAGGCGGTACGCCCCGGCGGCCCGTTGATCATCCTGTACGCCGGGGACCTGGCGCAGACGCAACAGGCGATCATCGCCGCAGGCGGGCAGATCACCCGCCCTGAATTCAGCTTCCCGGGCGGCAGCCGCTTCCACTTCACGGACCTGGACGGTTACGAACTGGCGGTCTGGACCCAGGCATAACGACTCACTTTTGCCGTCGAATACCTGCGCATCGCCTTCGAGGAACTGGATGAAGACGGTGGCCAGGCCAGTTTTCTGACCGCATTGCGCCACGTAGTTGAGGCGCGAGGCGGTATGGCACAGATTGCCGAAAAAGCCGGGTTGTCCCGTGAAAGCCTGTACCGCGCCCTCTCCCCCAAAGGCAACCCGACGCTGCGTACCATGCGCCAGGTGGTACATGCCACCGGAATCACGTTTGCCTCTCTGACCTGAACCCATAAAAAACCCCGTCGGTGCAAACCGACGGGGTTTTTGCTTTCACTTGATGCTTGCCGCTTATCTGCCCTTCGCCCGCGCCGCATCGGCGGTGTACTGGTCAGGGGTGAATTTGCCTTCGTTGAGGATCGGGCCTTTCTTCGCTTCGTTGGTCATGCCGTAGCCGGTGTACTGCCCCGAGTTCAAGTCCATGAAGAACTGCGAACCGGCCTGCCAGCCGCTCATGTCCGGGTGGTAGTAGTAGTTGATCATGGCGTGTTTCCACAACTGCCCACGGGCGTCGTAGTTGTCGGCCATCACCGAGTTCCAGGTGTCTTCATCGACAAACAGCACGCGCTTGCCGTACACGTGGCGGTAGCCTTCCTTCAGGTCCGCTTCCACCACCCACACGCGACGCAGTTCATAGCGCATCAGGTCAGGATTGGGGTGGTTGGGGGTCAGCATGTCGGCGTATTTGACAGTGCCGGCGTTGGCTTTGTAGGCGTTGGCCGGGCTGTAGATTTCACGCTTGCCGATCAGTTTCCAGTTAAAACGCTCCGGCGAGCCGTTGAACAAACGGTCTTCGTCGACGGTCATGGTGCCGTTGGTGCCGATCATCGGCTGGTCATAACCGTAGCCCGGCAACAAACGTACGCGGCGGGTGGACGGGCTGTAGCTCCAGGCCTGACGCGGGTTGGTCTGGAAGTCGTAGGGTTCGTGGGAGATGCTGATCACGCCGTTGTCACGCGCCGGTTTAAGGGTCGTGTTGTTACCCATCGCCTGAATCTTGTCTTCAGTTTTAGGCTCCACCGTCGGCGAGTTGGCCTGCGACAAGCCCCGTGCATAAGCACGGCCCCAGCCAATGCTGCCGTTGGGCAACACGGAGGCCAGGTCACTGGTTTTTTCTTCAGTCCAGGCTCGCGCCGGAAGCTGGTGGTTCCACAACACTTCCATGCCGCTTTTCGGGATCGGGAACGGGACCTGGCCCAACCCTTCAACACCCATGCCATCGTTGACCAGCTTGGCGTTCAGGGCATTGCTCATGGCGCGGCGGCACACGTAGTCCGGGTAGCGGAAATCACGGTGGCCGGGGTAGATGTTCATCTTGTAGGTGGTCGGATAACGCTTGAGCAGCGCTTTCTGGCCTTCGGTGAGTTTGTCTTCGTACTGGGCCATGTTTTGCGCCGTGATCACCAGGATCGGCTTCTCGGCAGCATAGGGGTCAACCGGTTGGTCACCCGAGAATTTAACGTGGTTCCAGCCCGGCACTTCGCCCAGGTACTTGCCGGTATACGGCGGGATGGTACCCGCTGCGTTACCCGCCTGCTCTGCCCCGACACAGGTCAGCTCTTTGCCCAGCTTGGCCGCTTCTGCGGGCGAAACCTGGGCCGATGCGCTACCGATGGCGACCACATTGACGGCCATGGCGGCTGCGAGCATTACGCCTGTTCTTGTTATTTTCATGTATTGCCTCCTACGCGAATAAGGCTTGCTGAGGGGTATGCGTCCATTCTTCGCCATCTACAGGCGAGTACATCGTCCACAAAGACTAGAGGGGGCTCGAACAGCCCCCTCAGGCCGTTACCAACAACTCTTTGAGCAGGCTTTTGAGCATTTTTCCCGAGGCATTGCGGGCAAACGGCGTGTGCTGGACATGGATCTGCGCCGGCACTTTGAAACTGGCCAGACGCTGCCCGATAAAGCTGCGCACCGCTTCGCTGCCCGGGGTCGAAGCCGGGTCGCCACGCACCACCAGAAACACCACCTCGCCCAGCACATCGTCAGGTACGGCAAAGGCCGCTGCTTCAATTACGCCGGGCATTTCACAGGCGCAGGACTCCACCTCGGCCGCGGAGATTTTCTCGCCACCGCGATTGATCAGGTCCTTGGCGCGATCCGTGATGTAGAGAAAGCCTTCGTCGTCCAGCAAGCCGATATCGCCGGTGTCGAGCCAACCATCCTGCAAGGTCTGGGCGCTGGCTTCAGGCAGGTTCCAGTAGGCGCTCATCAGGGTGGGAGAACGCAACCAGATCAGCCCGCTGACCCCGCAGGGCAATGGCCGGTCCGGGCTGTCGCCGATGCGCACGTCAACAATCGGCAAGGGCCAGCCGGCCGATGCCGGTTTGTAAACAAACTGATCACCGCCAATCGCCGCACAGATCCCGTTGCTTTCGGTCAGGCCATAGCCGCTGCCACCGACCGCTTCGGGTTTGCGCTGTGTGAGGTGAGCCAGCAGGCTGCTGGACGGTGCCGCGCCCCCAAGCCCCAGACCAAACAGGCTGACGGTGTCGGCGCTGCCAAAACGTGGCGAGGTCAGCAGTTGCTGCATCATCACCGGCGCGCCATTGAATTGGGTGCACTGTTCATCGCGGATCAGGTCGAAGGCTTTTTCCACGTCCCACTTGTACATCAGCAGCAAGCGCCGGCCACTGCGCAAGGCCAGTAAAAACTGTGCATGCAGACCGCTGACATGGAACAGCGGCACCGCCATCAACGTCGTCGGGGCATAGCCGCTGTTGATCACCACGCTGATGCGTTCGGGCGAACTGAGCGCGCAAAAGGCGCCCTGGAATTCCAGCGCGACCAGCGCCTGGCACACCGCGCCATGGGTCGACAACACGCCCTTGGCCAGGCTGGTGGTGCCCGAGGTGTAGAGGATCATGGCCGGGTCACTGGCACTGACTTTCTGCACGGGAGTGCTGATTGACGGTGCGGCCAGCAGGTCTTCCAGACGCCGGCAATGCTCCTCCAGCGGCGCGCCTGCGCTCATGCCCACCACAATGGTCGCCAGCCCCTGCTCGCGCAGGTCGTTGACCAGCAGTTGCAAGCGCGGCTCGTCGCACAGCAGCAAACTCGCCCCGCTGTCCTGCAAACCATGGAACAGCTCGTCACGCAGGCCCCAGCTGTTGAGGGGCACGCACACCGCACCGCAGCGCTGAATAGCGGCAAACGCCACCAGCCAGGCGGGCTGGTTGCGCATGGCAATCGCTACCCGATCACCCTTGCGCAGGCCAAAGCGTTCAACCATTTGCCCGGCCAGGCGATCCACCTGATCGAAAAACTGGCTGAACGTTAGGCGTTGCTGCTCCCACACCAGAAATTCGCGGTCAGCGTGTACCCGGCCACTGTCTATTGCAGCCCACACACTCGGGGCGGTATGGCGAAAATACTTCGCCCCGCCACCTTCCGGTGTCAGCACTTCAAAGGGCGAGCCGGCACCAACCAACTGCTGCCATGCGCTCTGCCATTGCTCAAGTTTCATCTTGTTATTCTCCGGACTCGAACAGTTCGCTACAGGCTCAAGCGTGCGCCAGCTCCAGGGCTCCATAGCGCTCGCAGTGGTAATCGGCATCACCCAGGCAAGCCTGGGCCACCCGGATACGCTTGAGGAACAACCCCACATCCAGCTCGTCAGTGACACCAATGCCGCCGTGCATTTGCACTGCTTCATTGACCACCTTGAGCGCCATCTGGCCCGCCTTCCACTTCGCCAGACTGGCCAGGCGCTGACGCTCGACCTCGCTCAGGCCTGTGTCGTCCAGCCCGGCCAGCCCGGCCATCACGGCGCTGCGCGCCAGGGCCAGTTCCACATACAACTGGGCCGCGCGGTGTTGCAGCGACTGGAAGGTGCCAATGGCCACATCAAACTGGACACGGGTCTTGAGGTAGTCGAGGGTCATTTCGAAGAGTTTTTCGGCCATGCCCAGCATCTCGGCCGCCAGGCACACGCGCCCGCGATCCAGGGCGATATTCAGTGCCGGCCCGGCCGACCCGGCAGTGCCGAGCAAGGCATCGGCGCCGACCTGTACCTGCTCCAGATGCAGACGCGCATGGTTGCGCGAATCGATAAGCGGCAACGGGGTGACGGTCAGGCCCGGCGCACCGGCCGGCACCAGAAACAGGCTGATGCCCGCCCCGGATGACAGCGTGGCGTCCGTGTGCGCCGCCACCAGAAAACCGTCGGCACCCACCCCGTCAATGACGAAATACTTGTCACCGCTCAGGCTGTAGCCATCGCCCTCGGGCACGGCGTGCAAGGTCACCTGTGCCGGGTTGTGCCGTGGTCGTTCGTCCAGGGCCAGCGCCAGGCGGCGCTCGCCACTGATGGCCGCCGACAGCCAGCGATCCTGCTGCTGCGCATTGCCTTGCAGGTGCAGCAAAGAGCCGCTGAGCACCACGCTGGAGAGCAGCGGTGAGGCGCTGAGGTTGCAGCCGATGGACTCAAAAATCGGGCCCAGGCCCATGCAGCCGAAGTCCAGCCCGCCGAGGTTTTCGGGGAACGGAATCGCGCTCCAGCCCAACGCCACGGCGTCTTGCCACAGCCGGGTGTCAAAGCCGTTGGCCTGGGGTTCATCGCGCAAGGCACGCTGGTGGGCCACCGGGCTGCGCGCCGCCAGAAACTCGCGGGCACTGTCGGCCAGCATCCGTTGATCTTCGTTATAGAGCAGGTTCATGGTGGGTTTCCTTACTTCACGTCAGGCAGGCCGAGGACCCGCTTGGCGATCACGTTGAGCTGGATTTCTGAGGCGCCGCCAGAGATCGTCAGGGCAAAACTGTTTAACCAGCCGCGGGTGATGGCCTGCTCCTGGGGGCTGAAAGCGCCCTTGTCCCAGCCCAGCGCGTGATACCCCATGACGTCCAGCAGCACTTCGAACTTGTCGCGTTCCTGTTCGGTGTGCACCAGTTTCATGATCGACATCAGCCCGCTGACGTCTTGCCCGGCGCGGGCTTCTTTGCCCATGCGTTGCACGGTCAGGTTGTAGCTGTGTTCGTTCATTGCACTGGCGACGGCCCGCGCCACCAGTGCTTGCTCGCCCTGCCCCACAGGCTCGGGCAGGTACTGGCTGACCAGCGGCAACAGGTGGAAGTGGGTCGGCAGGCTGAATTCGCCGAATTTGGACATAGCCTTGCGTTCGTGCTGCAACAGGCGCTTGGCCAGGTTCCAGCCACCGTGCAGCGGGCCAATCAGCTGGCTTTTAGGCACTTTGACGCTATCGAAAAACACCTGACAGAAGGCGGATTTACCGCTGATCAGATCAATCGGCGCCACGCTGACACCGGGGCTTTTCATGTCCAGCACGATCAGGCTGATACCCGCGTGCTTGCCGGCTTTTGGGTCGGTGCGCACCAGGGCGTACATCCAGTCCGACTTGTCGCCGTAAGAGGTCCAGATCTTGCTCCCGTCGACCACAAAATGATCGCCAGCATCCCGGGCCGTGGTTTTCAGGCTGGCCAGATCAGACCCCGCATTGGGCTCGGAGAAACCCTGGCACCAGCGCACTTCACCGCGTGTCATCGGAGTCAGCAGGTTTTTCTTCTGCTCTTCGGTACCGAACTCCAGCAGCACCGGGCCCAGCATCCAGATGCCCAGGTTGATTTGCGGCGGGCGGCACTTGAGGCGGCGCAGTTCGCTTTCCAGCACGGCGTTGTATTCGGCGCTCAGGCCGGCGCCGCCGTATTCGGCTGGCCAGTCCGGGCAGAACCAGCCTTTGTCGCGCATGCGCTCAAACCACAGCCGGGCGTCTGCATTGGGAAACTCGACATCGTTCGCGCCCCACACCAACTCGCCTTCAGGGATGGCCTTGCGCTGCGACGGCGGGCAATTGGCTTCAAGCCAAGCGCGGGTTTGCTCTCTGAACTGGTCAATCGCGTTCATGTTATTTCACCTGTAAATGAAGATCCCCGTAGCAGCTGCCGAGCTCCGCGAGGCTGCGTCCGGGGACGAAGTCCTCGTCAACCCTGCACACTCGATGTATCTGAAACACCGTGTTGAATGGTTTTGCGGCCGCTTCGCAGCCGAACGCGGCCTCGTTTTACTCGTCTGCTGCTACGTAAAACCTCATGCGGTCGATGGTTAGCGCTGGGTACGCGGCATGCCCAAGCCGAACTGGGCAATCAACTCGCGCTGGATTTCGTTGGTGCCGCCACCAAAGGTCAGGGTCACCGAGGCGCGGACTTCGTACTCCAGATCCCCTTGCAGCAACGACGCCGCCGAACCGCCACGCACCAGGCCATTGGCCCCGACGATGTTGCTCAACACCCGCAAAATCTCGATCGCCGATTCCGAGCCGTACACTTTGGTGGTCGAGGCCAGCGCCACATCCATGCGCTCACGCTCAAGGTCGGCCGCAATGCGCAGGTTGATCAGGCGCATGGCTTCAAGCCGCGCGTAGCACTGCGCCAGACCGGCGCGTACCCAGGCTTTGTCAGTAGCGCGAACGCCGTTTTCATCCGCCGCCCTGGCCCACGCCAGCACCCGGCCAAACAGACCGACGACCTTGTCCGACCAGGCGCCCAGGCCCAGACGTTCGTGGTTCAGTTGCGCAGTGATCAACTTCCAGCCGCCATGCAACTCGCCCACCAGCATCTCTGCCGGCACTCGCACGTTGTCGTAATAAGTAGCCGCGGTCGGGTTGCTGGTGGTCGGGATCACCGTGGTCGAGAAACCTGGCGCCCGGGTGTCGAGAATCAGGATCGACACACCCTTGTGCCGTGGTCGCTCCGGGTCGGTGCGCGCAGCCAGCCAGATGTAATCGGCCGACTCGGCGCCCGAGGTCCAGAGCTTGCTGCCATTGACCACAAACCCGTCCCCTTCGAGGCGGGCCGTGGTTTTGAGCACCGCCAGGTCACTGCCGGCATCCTGCTCGGAATAGCCGATGGCGAAGATGATTTCGCCCGCAGCAATGCCCGGCAAGAATTTGGCCTTTTGCAGTTCGGTACCGTGGGCCATCAGCGCAGGCCCAACGGTACTGATGGTCACAAACGGCAGCGGTGCCCCGGCAATGTTGGCTTCTTCGAAGAAGATGAATTGCTCGGTGGGGCCGTAGCCCTGACCGCCGTGTTCCTTGGGCCAGCCCACCGCCAGCCAGCCGTCGCGGCCCATCTGGCGGATGGTGTCGCGGTACAGTTCGCCGCCCTCTTTGCCCCGCAATTGCTCACGCAGCTGCGGGGTCATCAGGTTTTGGAAGTAGTCCCGCACCTTGAGGCGCAGGGCGTGCTGTTCGGGCGTGAGGTCGACGAACATGTCAGGCTGCTCCCAGAATCAGGCCGCTGGTAGGCACACCGGTACCGGCAGTCACCAGCACGTTTTCCACGTTCTCGACCTGGTTGACCGCGCTGCCGCGTACCTGGCGTACGGCTTCAGCCACACCATTCATGCCGTGGATATAGGCCTCGCCCAACTGCCCGCCGTGGGTATTGATCGGGAACTTGCCGCCGCGTGCATGGTGCCCGGCGCGGATGAACTCCTTGGCTTCGCCTCGTTCGCACAGGCCGAATTCTTCGAGTTGCGGCAGCACAAACGGGGTGAAGTGGTCGTAAATCACGGCGGTTTGCAGCGCCTCGGGGCCCAGGCCCGACTGGCGATACAGCTCTTTGGCAACCACACCCATTTCCGGCAGGCCGGTGATGTCGTCACGGTAGAACGAGGTCATGATCTGCTGGCCCGAGGTGATCCCCTGGGAGCCGGCCTTGATCATCACCGGCTTCTGGCGCAGGTCCTTGGCGCGCTCGGCCGAGGTAATCACCATCGCCACCGCACCATCGGATTCCTGACAGCAATCGAGCAAGTGCAGCGGCTCGCAGATCCAGCGCGAAGCCTGGTGTTCTTCCAGGGTGATCGGCTTGCCGTAGAAGAACGCCGCCGGGTTGGTGGCGGCAAAATCACGCACGGCCACTGCCACGCGACCGAAGTCTTCAGAAGTGGCGCCATAGGTGTGCATGTAGCGCTGGGCAAACATGCCAACCCATGAGGCCGGGGTGTGCAGGCCGTGGGGCATGTACCAGCCGTAGTTGACGTTCTCGAAGATCGGGGTCGAGGCAAAGCCGTAACTGCCGCTGCCGAAGCGATACCACGAGCGCTCGTTCATGGCGCGGTACACCACCACCACTTTGGCCACACCGGTCGCCACGGCCATGGCCGCGTGCATGATCGGTGCACAGGCTGCGCCACCACCGTGGGGCACCTGGGAGAAGAATTTGACGTCCTTGCAACCCAGCAAGCGGGCGATTTCGTATTCCGGGACTTTATCCACCGAATACGAGCTGAAACCCTCAACCTCGGACGGGTCGATACCGGCGTCTTTCAACGCCGCCAGCGTGGCTTCCAGCGCCAGGCGCAGTTCGGTACGGCCGGAGTTCTTGGAGAATTCGGTCGCGCCCAGGCCAACAATGGCCGCGCTGCCGGAAAGTGACGATTGCGTCATGTGTGCTGTCTCCCGCTATCAGGGCAGAACCAGCGCGACCGTACCGGTCACGTGGTTGCCCATGGAATTTTTGCCGCTGAGGGTGATTTCCACCGTGCGGGTGGCGGCGTCCTGGCCAGTAACCGCGCCATTGAAGGTCATGCAGTCGCCGGGGTAATTCGGCGCGCCGAGCTTGATCTTCAACGAGGCAAAACGTGCCTCGGGGCCGGCCCAGTTTTCGACATAACGCTGCACCAGCCCGTTGGTGGTGAGGATGTTCATGAAAATGTGCGGCGAGCCCAGTGCCTGGGCCGCGTTCAGGTCATGGTGGCCGGGGAAATAGTCGCGGGTGGCGATAGCGCCGCCGGTGACCAGGCCCACGGTGATCGGGATCGCCAGCTCCGGCAGGGTTTCGCCGGGGCGCACGTCGTCAAAGCGCTTGGTGTTCTGCAAGGTCATATTTCCATCCCAGCTTGTCGTTATGGCTCAGCCAGTCGCCGAGGCGTTCCAGGCTTGCTGCCGATCCACCCAGGGCACAGCCCAAAGCGCGGCTCCAGTAGAGAAAGCGATGCATCGGGTACGTCAGGTCGACGCCGATACCGCCGTGTACGTGCTGGGCGTTGTGCCCGATCAGGTGCCCCGCTTCACAGGCCTGCCAGGCCGTGGCCAGGGCTTCGCTCGGTGCAGGCAAGCCGGCGTCCAGGCGGTAGCACAACTGCCACAGGCAGCTGCGCAAGGCTTCGAGGGCGATATGGGCGTTGGCCATGCTCATCTGCACGGCCTGGAAGCTGCCGATGCTGCGTTCGAACTGGCGACGCTCAGTGACGTACTCCACGGTGCGACGGATTTGCTCGGTACTGACCCCCAGCTGCAGCGCTGCCAGCGAGGCGATGGCGCGTGGCTCCAGCCAGCTGAGGACAGATGCCGGGAGCAGTTGTTCAGGGGTGATGTGCAGCGCGGTGATGCGTAAATCTGCAATCGCTTCGCCGTGGGTCATGCGGCCCGGCACGTGCTCGATCGCCTGGTTTGCCAGTTCGACCAGAGCCAGACGGGGCTGCCCCTCGGCCGTCACCAGCAGCAAGGCCGCCTGTGACTGCTCGGCCAGGGCCAGAGCAGCAACCCGGCCATCGACGCGCCACCCACCGTCAGCCGCGACGGCGTGCAACTCAATGCCCTGGGCGTTGTTCTGGCCGCTCAGGTCCAGGCTGAGCATTGCCCTGCCGGCTGCGGCTTCTACCGCCCACGCCTTCAAGGACGGATCGGCAAACTGCGCCAGGGTGGCGGCCGCCAGTTGATGGCGCCACAACGGTACCTGGCCCAGCGCCCGGCCTTGAGCCTCCAGCACCCGCATCAACTCGGTCATGCCCAGCCCGCTGCCGCCCTGGGCTTCAGGGATGGCCAGGGCTTGCAGGCCGGTTTCCACGCACAGTTGCCACAGCGGTTCCATAAAGGCCTGTTCGCTGGTATCGAACTGGCGCAAGCGGTCATCGGTGCAATAGTCGGCAAACACACTGCCGGCCATTTCAGCGATAGCGACCTGGTCTTCGGTAAATTCGAAATCCATGCTGGCTTCCTTATGCGATCACAGGCCGGAACATCGGCAATGTCAGCTCGCCGTCGAAGGTCTGGAACTCCAGCTGCAATGGCTGGCCAATGTTCAGTTCTTCACGCTTGACGCCCACCAACCCTGCCACCAGACGCACGCCCTCCTCCAGCTCGATCAGGCCGATCGGGTTGGGATGGTCGAACGGCGCGACTTCGGGGTAATGCATGATCACGAACGAATACAGGCTGGCGCGGCCGCTGGCCTGCACGCTGTCCCAATCGAACGAGTGGCACTCGATACACACCGGCGCCGGTGGATGGCGCAGGGTCTGGCATTGGGTGCAGCGCTGGATCAGCAGCTTGCCGGCATCGCAGCCTTCCCAGAAAAACCGTGTGTCGTCGCTCATGCCCGGCTTGGGACGCTTGACCGCCGGGGCAGCCTCGACCTTGGCCGGTGCCGCTTCGGCGCTGTGGTTTTTGGCCGGGCGGAACTTGAAAACACGGAACAGCAACTCGCCCACGGCTTCGTCGCCACTTTTGTGCTCAACGAAATAGCTCATCACCAGGGTGACGAAAAACCCGGTGCCCAGACCGGTGGTTTTTTCGTCGCCCACCGAATCCAGGCGGGTGGTGTAGTAGAGCTTTTCACCGGGCCGCAGGTTGCGGTTGAAGGTCAGCTCGGAGTTGACCGCGACCACGGACGGGTAGCCGTAAGACTCGATCAGCTTGAGCACTTCATACGGGTTTTCGGTGGTCGAGCCCGGTGCGTAGTTGTTCAGATGGAAGCCTTCCATGCACCACACCTGCAACATCGCAGGCGGCGCCACCAGCCCGTCTTGCGCGCTGTTGGCGGCAAAAGCCGCATCGGTATAGAGCGGGTTGTCGACGCCCATGATCTCGCACCATTGGCGGATCATCGGGGCGTTGACTTCGTCCCAGGCGTAGACGCGACCATATTCACGCCCCACCAGGGCGCGCACGTCGGTTAGCAATTGAGAATCAGCCAAGTTCGTCTCCTGCGTGTTGAGAGCGGCAACCCACTGGTCGCCGCTGAAGGTCGATCAGTGCGCCGCGCTCTGCGCTGCACCCAAAAATGCCGGACGTTCGCCGCCGCCGTGCAACAGCAGGTTGCAGCCGCTGGCATAGCCCGCCATGGGCGAGGCGATAAACAGACAGGCGTTGCCGATATCCTCCGGCAGCGCCATGCGCCCTGCGGGAATGCCGGCGCTGACCGCGGCGACGCCGTTCTCGTCGCCGTAATGCAGATGGGATTGCTCGGTGCGTACCAGTCCCGGGCTGACCGCGACGACGCGCACCTTGGGTGCCCATTCCACGGCCAGCGACTGCACCAGGGCCAGGACCCCGGCCTTGGCCGCGCCATAGGCGGCGGTCCCGGGGGATGCACGCAAGGCGCTGATGCTGCCGATAAACACAATGCAACCGCCCTCGGCCTGTTGCTGCATCAGGGCGTTGGCCTGTTGCGCGACATTCAGAGGGGCGATGAGGTTGAGGCGGATAATGCCTTCGTGAAAACGTGGCGAAGCGCTTCCGGCATCGGCCGAAGGGCTGCCGCCCGCATTGTTGATCACCACATCGAGGCGACCGAAGTCGGCGCGAATACCGTCGAACAAGGCTTTGAGCGAATCCAGGTCGCGCACGTCGCAGGCCATGAAAATCGCCTGCGCCGAACCCGCCCGGGGCAACACCTCAGGCGCTGCCCTGCCGCACACAATCACCTGCGCACCGGCCTCCAGAAAGCTTTTGGCAATGCCTGCGCCGATGCCTTTGGTGCCGCCGGTGACCAGCACCACCTTACCGCTGTAGTCCAGCCCTGAGAGTTGGCCCATGACGTGCTCCTTTTCTACTGATGGAGCCACTCTAGGGACAATTCGGGGGCTGCTCGTCGTCTGAACGGACGATGAAGCCCGACCGGGTGAACGCAACAATCCAGCGCACGCTGTGGTCACAGCCCCTGTTAATGAGGAACCCCATGTCAGACCCATCTGCCGCGCCGGTATTGCTTGAATTCCCGGCCCAGGGCGTGGCCCTGCTGCGCCTTAACCGCCCCCAGGCCACCAACGCCTTGAGCCTTGAGCTGCAGGCGCTGTTATCGCGCTACTTCAGCGAACTGGCGGACAACCCGCAGGTTCGCTGCATCCTGCTGACCGGCGGCGACAAAGTGTTTGCCGCAGGCGGCGATATCAACAGCATGGCGGGCGTAGGCCCGATTGATATTTACCAGCGCCATACCGAACGGGTCTGGGCGCCGATTCAGCATTGCCCGAAACCGGTGATTGCCGCCGTGTGCGGCTATGCCTATGGCGGTGGCTGCGAGCTGGCGATGCTGGCCGACATTATTGTGGCCGGGCACGGGGCGAAGTTTTGCCAGCCGGAGATCCGCATCGGCATCATGCCGGGCATTGGCGGCACCCAGCGCCTGGTGCGCGCCGTGGGCAAGGCCAAGGCCATGCGCATGGCCCTGACCGGGCAGCCGATCACCGCGCAAGAAGCGTGGATTTCGGGGCTGGTCAGCGACCTGGTGGACGATGACCAGGTGCTCGAACATGCGCTGAAAATGGCCACCCTGATTGCCGCCATGCCGCCACTGGCGGCTGAACAAATCAAGGAAGTGATACTGGCCGGGGTGGATGCGCCGCTGGAGACGGGGCTGGCCCTGGAGCGCAAGGCCAATGCACTGCTGTTTGCCTCAAAGGATCAGAAGGAAGGGATGCAGGCGTTTATCGAGAAGCGTACGGCGCGGTTTGAAGGGAACTGAGAGGTCGCTGTGGGAGCGCCGCGGGTGTTCAGAAAAACCGCGTCGCCTGCATCGCGAGCAAGCCCGCTCCCACAGTAGATCTGCGGCGTTTCTCACATAATTTGCAACGTCTGCACCTGCCTCGCCGCTTTCCCTTGCGGGAAGTTTCCGAGAGAATCCCCACCGCCTTGCGGCGCTGAAAATGCGTGGATAGTCTCGGCCGGTCACTGAGCTCAGTGACCGGTTTTGACAGACCGCCAAGTTAGGTATTGCCAGCGCTTGTTATGGCAGCTGCGTGCGGGGCACTTTCGAGTGCACCGGGCTTTGCATACCTACCCCGGTCTGTGACCCGCACGTAGCTGCCACCCTTTCCGTATGACAGCGGGCAGTGGCAGTTTCCAACAGACTGTTCACAGGTATGCGCCCATGAAAAAATAGTCCCCGACCCGCCCCTCGCAACCCTCGAAACCACCACCCGTCAGGGCACTGCCCTGTTCAGCATCAACCCCGGTATCAACGCCCACACCGCATTGCGACAAGTTTCACTGTTGCTCAAGGGGGCAGAAACCAACGCCGACGATATCCGCCCCCACCTCACCGACTTTGACGCCGAGCAGTTTTGGCCCGTGATTCACGGCGTCGAGATGGCACGCGGGGTGGTTGATGCGTTGCTGGCAGGCGCGCCCCCGCAGGCTTGATACAAACCCGTGGGAGCGGGCTTGCTCGCGATAGCAGCGAATCGGCATGACTGATACACCGAGTTGTCTGAATCGCGAGCAAGCCCGCTCCCACAGTAGATCTGCGGTGTTTCTCACATAATTTGCAACGTCTGCACCTGCCTCACCGACTTTGCCGCCGAGCAGTTTTGGCCCGTGATTCACGGCGTCGAGATGGCACGCGGGGTGGTTGATGCGTTGCTGGCAGGCGCGCCCTCGCAGGCTTGATACAAACCCGTGGGAGCGAGCCTGCTCGCGATAGCAGCGAATCGGCATGACTGATACACCGAGTTGTCTGAATCGCGAGCAAGCTCGCTCCCACAGTTATATGGGTTTTGGCCTAAGCCCCCATCTGCCCCCGCAACTCGTTCTTCGCCACCTTGTTCGACGCATTCACCGGCAACGCCTGATAAAACCGCACCATCCTCGGCACTTTGTAGTTGGCCATGTGCTCGCGTGCCCACAGGATCAATCCGGCTTCATCCAGTTCATGCTCGTGACGCAAGACCACGCACGCACACCCCACCTCCCCCATGCGCTCATCCGGCACGCCAATCACCGCCACCTGGGCAATCGCCGGGTGCTCGATCAGCCCGGCTTCGATCTCTGCCGGGTAGCAGTTGAAGCCACCGACGATAAACATGTCTTTCAAGCGATCGGTGATGCGCAAGTTACCCGCCGCATCCAGCTCGCCAATGTCGCCCGTGTGCAGCCAGCCTTCGCTGTCGATGGTTTCGGCCGTGGCTTTGGGGTCTTCGAAATAGCCCTGCATCACGTGAAATCCGCGCAGGCAGATCTCCCCCGTGCTCCCCGCCGGTAAAGGCCGGTTGTGCGGATCGCGGATGCTCACTTCAGTACCCGGGATCGCCCGGCCGCTGGTACCGGCGATGGTGTGCGCCGCATCCGCCGGGTCACAAATGGTCGCCAGCCCGCCGCATTCGGTCAGGCCATAAGCGGTGGTGACCACCGAAAAACCCAGCTCGCGGCGCATGCGTTCGATCAGGATCGGCGGGATGGTGGCCGCGCCCGTCACCGCAATGCGCAGGCTCGACAGGTCGGTTTCGGCCAGTTTGGGATGGGCCAGCATCGACAGGTACAAGGTCGGCGGCCCCGGCAGCACGTTGATGCGCTCGGCGGCGATGCGCTGGAACACCGCTTCGGCGTCAAACACCGGGTGCGGCAGGATCGTGGCTCCGGCCAGCAGGCAGGTCAGCCAGCCCGCCTTGTAACCGAAGGCATGAAAAAACGGGTTGATCACCAGGTAACGGTCACCGGCCTGCAGGCCGATCACCTTCACGTACTCGCTAAAGGCGCGGATGTTTTGCCCGTGGCCGCTCATCACACCCTTTGGCTTGCCGGTGGTACCGGAGGTAAACAGCAAGTCGCTCAGGTCATCGGCGCCCACGCCGTTCGCCCGCAACAGCGCTGCCGATTCGCTGACAGCCGCGCCCAGGGCCACAAAACCGTCCCAGTGCAGACCGTGGGGGCTGCCCGCTGCCGTCTCGCCCAGCAAGACCTGACACTCAAGGTTCGCCGGGCAATACGGAGCCAGCAACGCCAGATAGTCGGTACCCAAAAAGACCGGTTGCACGAACAAAAGGCGCGCACCGCTGCGCTGCAGGATGTCGGCCGCTTCGCTGCCTTTCATGCGGGTGTTGATCGGCACCATCACCGCCCCGGCACAATGGATGCCCAGTGCGGCAATAATCCAGTCGCGGCCATTGGGCGCCCAGATTGCCACCCGGTCACCCTTGCCGATGCCCCGGGCCATCAGGCTGCGGGTCACGGCCAGGGCCAGGCGTGGCAGTTCGCTGTAGTCGGTGCACTCGCCATGTTCTTCAATGGCGGTACGTCCGGCATGTTGCTGTGCTGCGTTGAACAGCATTTGCGGGATCGAACGCGGCAGGCTCTGTTGCTGGCTGGAAGTCATCGCACACTCGTCAGGCTGATTATTCAGGAAAGCACACGCGCAGCTGCGAGCTGTTGGGCACCGATTGGCACGCCAGCACCCAGCCGTCGTTCAGTTCTTGTTGGTCAAGGGCATCGTTGCGCAACATCTCGACGCTGCCACGTTCAACCGTGCACATGCAGGTCGCGCAGGAACCCACCAGGCAGGAGCTCGGGGGCTTCAGGCCGGCACGCAGCATGGCATTGAGCAGGGTTTCGCCTTCGGCACAGGGCACTTCGAACTCCTCGCCGTCAAGGCGCACCGACAGCTGGCTGCCGACGATATCGGTATTGACTGGCGCCGGGGCGGCCACGCTGCCTTCTTCGGGCAACGAGACAAAACGCTCGACGTGGATACGCCCGTGCTCCATACCGATGTCGTGCAAGGCGCTGACGGCGGCGTCCATAAACGGGCCGGGACCACAGATAAACGCCTGGGCATGGACAAAGGGCCTGGCCATTTGCGCCAGTTGCGCCACGGCCGGAATACCCTGTACCGAGTCCAGCCAGTGGATCACCTGCAGGCGTTGCGGGTAGGCGCTGGCGAGGGCCTTGAGCTCGCCGGCAAAAATCACCGAAGCCTCATCGCGGTTGGCGTAGATCAGCAGGATCCGGCCGGTACCGGCAATCAGGGCCGAGCGCAGGATCGACAGCACCGGAGTCACCCCGCTACCGCCACCAAACAGCACGAAGTCATCGTCAAAATGCCGTGGCACAAACACCCCGGCCGGGGCCAGCACCTCAAGCTGATCGCCTTCACGCAATTGCTGGCACAGCCAGTTGGATGCACGGCCATCGCGCACCTGCTTGATGGTGACGCGCAACGGCTCGTCTTGCAGCGGTGTGCTGGACAACGAATAACAACGCGGCAACCAGCTGCCCTCAAAGGGCACGCGCAGGGTCAAGAACTGCCCGGGCTTATAGGCAAACTGTTCACGCAAGGCCGGGGGCACGTCGAATACCAGGGATCTGGAGTCCGGTGTTTCAGCCACGATCTGCGCGACGCGCAGGGAGAAATAGGAAGGTTGGCTCATATCAAATACTCATCACAAACTGGCCGCTGTCGATCCGCAGCTCGATACCGCTGATGGCCCGCGACTCGTCACTGGCCAAAAACAGCACACTGGCGGCGACATCTTCGGGTAAACACATGCGCCCCATGGGGTCGGCGTCTATGGTCAGGCTCCAGGGGTCCAGCCCGGCCGGCAAACTGGCGGTGGTCATGGGGGTGAGGATGCCGTCCGGGTGCAGGGAGTTGCAGCGGATGCGGTACTTGCGCCGACGGCACAGCACCGCCACCGTGCGCGACAACGCGGCAACCGCCCCTTTGGAGGCGCTGTACGCGACGTAGTCATCACGCCCGGCAATCCCGGCAATGGAGGACATGTTGATGATGGAGCCGCCCTTGCCCTCTTTCATCAGGCTGATGGCGGCCCGACAGCCCAAAAATACGCTGTCCGAGTTGATTCGCTGCACCCGCTGCCAGTCAGCGTAATCGGTGTTTTCAATATCGCCCTTGAGCAGAATGCCGGCATTGTTGAACAGGATATCCAGGCGCCCATGACGCTGACGGATAGTGTCGATCACCCGCGTCCAATCGGCTTCGCTGCTTGCATCGTGCTCAATGAACTGCGCCCCGGGGCCGATTTCTTCGGCCAGGGCCAACCCGGCAGCAACATCGATATCGCTGATCACCACGCTGGCACCTTCACGGGCCAGCAGCAGAACAGAGGCCTTGCCTACACCACTGGCACCGCCGGTGATCAATGCAACCTTGCCTTCGACTCGTGCGCTCATAAGGTCACCCCTGTGGCTTCTGTGGGAGCGAGCCTGCTCGCGAAGGCATCAACCTGATCTGACCGATGTACTGCATCGCCTGCATCGCGAGCAGGCTCGCTCCCACAACAGGCCGACAAGCCAGCCCGACGCCCCGAAAACACGCAGTCAGCCAGTGACAAGCCGCTGATGTACAGGTGTGATGCCACGCCAATCGCCGTGCGCCCGGCACTGAACAGGCCGGCAATCGGCTGACCCTGTTCATTGAGGACCGCGCCGTTGCTTTCATCGACTTTAAGCCCGCCCAGGGTCAGCGCCCCCAATGGGAAGATCGGGTTGCCGACGCTGATGTCGCAGGCATAAAACGGCCCGTTATCCAGCACCTGACGGCTGCCTTCAGACTTGCCAAAAGCATCCGGCGCTTCGCCCCTGGCCCCGGCGTTGTAGGCACGCAGCGCGCCACTCAATTCACCGGCCTGCATCCCGCAGGCGTTGGCCAACCGGTCAGGGTTTTCACCCTTGCGCACTTTGAGCAGCATCAGTGCCAGTGCAGGCAGCGCCTGGAACCACCAATAGCCGCCAAACAGCGCCTGACGTATCGCCTGTTTGCGCAAGCGCGCATCCAGCACCAGCCAGGCCTGGCCGCCCTGCTCTTCGCACAGCGGCTGGCCGAGGGTGGCGCCGTAGACTTCTTCATTGCAAAAGCGCTGACCGTTGCTATTGACCACAATCCCCTTGGGCCAGCAGTGCGGCGGGTTGATAAAGCGCCATGCCGACACCCGGCTCAGGCGCTCGCTTTGGGCGCCTACCGATTGCCCCAGCAGCAGGCCGCTGCCATCGCAGCCGGTGGCACCGACCTTGAAATTGCGGCGGAAGTTGGGCGCATGGTCGCGGATCAGTTGGCGGTTAAAGATAAAACCGCCGGTGCTCAGGATGACCCCGCGTCGGGCCCGGATCAGCACCGGTTGCCCATGGTCACGCTCAAGCTGGCTGACCTTTTGCCGCAGACGGTCACAGTAACCGGGGGCAAAGTTTTGCAGGCGCTCGGCCCGTGCCGCCAGCCGTGCGTGCTGAAGCGCCTGGGGGCTGCCCGCCGGCAGGCTCCAGAACTCGGCACCGATCACCCGCCCGCTGGCGTCCACCACCAGTCGCCGCGCGGCAGACTGCAGCAAGGGTTGAACCCCGGCGCGCAGACAAGCGTTCTTGAGGTGGCCGTAAAGCACGGCGCCGCACTGGCCCTTGCCCACGGTGCGATGCCCGCGTGGCGCTGGCGGTTCAGCACCGGCATGGGACGGCACCAGTTCGTTGCCGGAGTAATACAGAAAATAGCCATCGGACGGGTATGAGGTCTTGCCTCCCGGCGGCAGGCTGTGGCCGTAGCTTGCCCCGTGACCTTCGAGCCAGCTGAGGTTGGCGATGCTGTCGTCACAGAACTTTTGCAGGGTGTGGTCACTGACCACACCCTGGGTTTCATGCTTGAGATAATCAAACATCGCCTGGGGGCTGTCGCTGAAACCGGCCGCCTGCTGGTGCCGGGTACCGCCACCGGCATACACCACCCCGCCACTTTTGGCACTGGCCCCGCCGCCGGTGAAGCGGTCGGCAACGATCACGCTGGCGCCCTGGCTGCGAGCTTCCAGCGCAGCACAGGCACCGGCCGCGCCCCAGCCGATCACCAGCACGTCGCAGGTGTCGTGCCAGCCCCGGCTACCCAGCCGATCCGCCTGCAACGGGGGGGAAATCTTGCTGTTGCTGCTGACGTATCGGGCTCGACTCATGACAGGGCCCGTACCTTGGCGTTGGCCGTCACCGACACACCGCTGGCGATATGGTTGGCCGCAATGTAGCCGAAGGTCATCGCCGGGCCCAGAGTGCCGCCGGCACCGGGGTAACTGATCCCCATCACCGAGGCCGAACAGTTGCCAATGGCATACAGCCCGGAGATCGGCTGGCCGTCTTCGCGCACGACCTGGGCGTGCTGGTTGGTCAGCAGGCCACCTTTGGTGCCAATGTCCCCGGCATCCAGGCGCATGGCGTAATACGGGCCTTTGCGCAGCGGTGCCAGGCACGGGTTGGGCTTGATATTGCTGTCGCCGTAGTAACGGTCAAACACGTTGCCGCCGCGATCGAAGTCCAGGTCCACGCCGGTTTGGGCGTAGCCGTTGATCTTTTGTACGGTGCTGTTCAACCCGTTGGCATCGACGCCGATTTGCATGGCCAGCGCCTCCAGGCTGTCGGCCTTCCAGTACACGGTGTTGAGCCATTCCTTGCGCAGACGGCTGTCGGGCACCACCTGGGCCGGCATCAGCGGCCCCATGGCGTAGGTGTAACGAAAGTGGCCATCGAAGATCACCCAGGACGGCACCGAGCGGCCGCCGGTTTTCTGGTTGTCCTGGTACATGGCGTCGACAAACTCCAGGTACGGCGCCGCTTCATTGACGAACCGGTCCCCCAGGCTGTTGACCACGATGGCCCCCGGGAACGCCCGTTCGGCAAAGACGCCACGGGGTTTCTCTTCGCCGGGGACGGCAATGGTCGGCGCCCACCAGGCCCAGTCCATCAGGGCCGTGGCGGCGCCGATAGCGAGCCCGGCTTCAAGCGCAGCCCCGGTGTTGTTGCCCGGCGGCGTGGCGCTCCAGCTGGCACGGGTGGGTTGCGGCAGGTATTTCTCGCGCAGGGTCTGGTTTTGCTCAAAACCGCCCGAGCCAAATATCACGGCGCGGCGGGCCTTGAGTTCCAGGGTTTTGCCACCGGTCTGCACCTTGATGCCGCACACCCGGTCGCCGTCCAGCAACACGTCCTTGAAGTCGGTGTTGAGCCACAGCGGCACGTTGCGATCCATCAGGGAACGGCGCAGGGACGCCACCAGCGAACTGCCCAGGGCAGCGCGGCGGTCGTATTTGCTTTTGCGCCGCCATTTGAAGTCAAGCTTGTAGCGCGCCATCAATTTGAAAATCAGCCATTGCCAGCCAAAGCTGCGGGCCATGGCTTTATGGGCATCCCGCGCAGTCCAGGCGATGCGCCCCATCAGCAGGGTCGAGGGCGAAGGCTTGCGCAGGTTGGGCAGTTCTTCAGCCAGCAGGCTGGTGTCGAACAGCTCGGGGTCCAGGGTACGACCGCCGGGCAAGGCGCCGGGCAGTTGCGGGTAGTAATCAGGGTATTTGTCCGCCACTGCATAGCGCACGCGGCTGTTGCCAGTGAGCTTTTTGATCATCGGTGCGGCGTGGTCCAGATACGCCTGCAGGCGGACCGGGTCGCCGTGTTCACCGGTGGCGGCCTTGAGGTATTGCATCGACAGTTCTGGGCTGTCCTGCCCGCCTATCGCGGCAAAATAATGGTTGTTCGGGATCCAGATACCGCCGCCTGAAATCGCCGAAGTGCCGCCGTATTTATCGCTTTTTTCGACAATCAGAACCGACAGGCCCTGATCAGCCGCAAACAGGGCCGAGGTCATGGCGCCGGCACCGGAGCCGACAACAATTACGTCATAGCTGGACTGAGACTGATCGTGAGCCGTCATTATTCTTATGCCTTGCGCTGAGGTCAGAGGTTTATTGCGGGATCAGGGAATTGCCCCGATCAAACAAAGGGGTCCGCGTTGGGCAGGCCCAGTTGCACAAGCCCGTAGCTGCGACGGTAAGCCGCCTCGTTATTGGCGATATGCCCGCGTGCCTGGTGCAGATCACGGAAGAAACGCGCCACCGGGTTGGTGTTGTACAAGCCCGACGCCGCCATGCAGCGCAGCAGGTCACTGACCCGGTCGGCACACACATTGGTGACGTGGGACGACTGGTAGCGGTACAGCAAGCGGGTTTCCACGTCCGGGTATTCGCCGTCTGCGGCCAGCGCCAGCAGGTGCCCGTAGTTACGCATCAGCACCAGCTTGAGCGAGTCGACGGTGATGATCGCTTCGGCAACGGCGGCTTGTGCGGCCGGGTCTTCCGCGGTTTTGGCGCCGTGCTTGCCGATGTGTTTTGCCGCGTTGTCGCGGAACTCGTTGATGGCGCCTTGCAGGGCACCCAGGGCCGAGGTCGATACGGCGCGGGCAAACACCTGGGCAAACGGAATGGAGTACATCGGGTTGGTGTTGGTCAGGCGCCCCGGTGTGGCTTCGATGCTGTAGTTGTTGGTGCGCTGTACCCGATGGGCCGGGACAAACACGTCTTCGACCACGATGTCGTGGCTGCCGCTGCCGCGCAGGCCCAGCACGTCCCAGTTCTGCTCAATGCGGTAGTCGCTGGCAGGGATCAGGAAAGTGCCGTGTTCGGTCGGGCCGGTTTCGTCCTGGGGCACGATGCCGCCAAGCAGGCACCACTGGGCATGCTGGCTGCCGCTGGAGAACCCCCAGCGCCCGCTGACCTGATAACCGCCCTTGACCGGTGTCACCTTGGCCACCGGCATATAGGTCGAGGCCACCAGCACGGAGCTGTCTTCGCCCCACACATCACGCTGGGCTTCAACCGGGTAGCGCGCCAGTTGCCATGGGTGCACGCCCATCACGCCAAAGACCCAGGCGGTGGACATGCAGCCTTCGGCCAGGGTCATCTGGATTTCAAAAAAGGTGCGCAGGTCGACTTCATGCCCGCCCCAGATCTTGGGTTGCAGAGCGCGGAACAAGCCGGCTTCCTGCATATCACGAACGGTTTCATCGGGCAGTTTGCAATCTTTGTCCGCCTGGGCTGAACGGCTTTTGAGCGCAGGTATCAGGTTGCGCGCGCGTTGCAGCAGCTCAAGCTCTATCGGACTTTTCTCTCGTATCTGATCCATCCGTGTGTTCTCCGTCAGTCTCGCGCTGCGCGAATGCGCGGGCGGTGTATGACGAATAATCCGGCCTGGCACGCTGTGGATCATCGTCAAAGCGGACTAGACACGGGGCATCACACGGAACTTGTGTGCGGGCCGGGATAACTTCGCGAGCAGGCTCGCTCCCACAATGACCCTATAAGCCCCGGGTTATGAGGGCGACACGGTGTCTGTGGGAGCTGGCTTGCCTGCGATGCAAACGCTGAGGTGGGCTTGGGTATCAGGCTTAGAGCACTGGCAGCCTGGCGAACGGCCGATCCTGCTCAATCTGCGCACTCAAGCGCAGCAGCACGTCCTCGCCGCCCAAAGGCCCGGTAAACATCATGCCAATCGGCAAGCCGCTGTCGCTCATGCCCACCGGCAGGGAAATGGCCGGCTGGCCGCTGACGTTGGCCAGCACGGTAAAGGCGGCACTGCCCATGGCGTTATGGGCGTAACTGTCCCAGGGCTGGTTGAGGCTCAGCAGGCCAAGGTCAGGGGTAAGGTTGGCGGTGACCGGCGACAGGATTACGTCATAGGTATCGAACTGCTGCTCCATATAGCCGCCGATGGTTTCAAACGACTGGCGCGCCCGGTACAAGCCCTCCCCGGTGACTTTCTGGGCGCGGTCCAGCACCACCTGGGTGATGCGCTCGTAATCGTCCGCCGTGGCGGCACGACCCAGCACCTGCTCACGGTCATGGACCATGGTCAGCAGCGCGTCACCAATCACCGAGCCATGGGCACCGAACAACTGGCGCGGGTCGACATTCAGGCGCACTTCTTCGACGTTGTGCCCCAGCGCCTCCAGACGCTTGGCCGTGTCGTCCAGCACCTTGGCCACGGCAGGGTCCAGCGGCGAACCGGTCAGCGAGTCGCGCACCAGGCCGACACGCAAACGACCGGGGGCGGTGCGCAGTTCTTCTACATACGGGCGCACCAGGGGCTTTGCCCAATACGGGCTGCCGGCCTCATGGCCCTGACCGGCATCCATGAACAAGGCCATGTCGCGCACATTACGTGACACCACGTTGGCCACGCTGGCACCAAACCAGCCTTCATATTTGCCCGGACCGCTGGGGGTGCGGTAGCGGGTCGGCTTGAGCCCGACCAGGCCGCAATAGGACGCCGGTATGCGGATCGAACCACCGCCGTCAGTGGCATGGGCCACCGGCACAATACCTGCCGCCACCGCAGAGGCTGCGCCCCCGGACGAGCCGCCTGCGCTTTTGGCCAGGTTCCACGGGTTGCGGGTCTGCCCCCACAGGAGGGATTCGGTGGTGGTGGTCAAACCGAATTCCGGGCAGGTGGTTTTGCCGAACGGCACCGCCCCGGCGGCCTGGTAACGCGTGATCAGGGTACTGGTGTGCGGGGCCGGCGGGGCGTTCTTGTACAGGCGGCAACCGTTGGAAGTCGAGGTGCCTTCCAGGTAGGTGTTGAGGTCCTTGATCAGGATCGGCACCCCGGCAAGCGTGCCCGTAGCGGGCGTGCCGCTGGCACGACGGGCCTTGAGCAGCGCAGTGGCGTACTCGTCATGGCGCATGTTGACGGCATTGACCCTGGGGTTGACCGCATCGCAACGGGCCATGGCCGCCGCCAGCAGGTTTTCGGGGCTGATTTCACCTTTTTGCACGGCATTGGCCATGTCCCAGGCGTCCATTTGCAGATACTCCCCAGAGGATAAACCGCTGGAGCCTGCCGCATTGGCAAAGCGCCCGAGCAGGCCTGCGCCCACAGCCAGAGCACCGGCCTTGAGTACGTGCCGGCGCTGCCAGCCGGTGGATTCTTCAGGTGTTTGAGCAGGGTTATGCAAGGTCAATCTCCAGAACAGATCTTGTTGTTTTAGGCGCCAGGGTCCTGTGGGAGCGGGCTTGCTCGCGATACTGTCGACGCGGTCCGTCTTATTGACCGCATTGATGCAATCGCGAGCAAGCCCGTTCCCACACTGCACGCTGCGTTTTTCAGTCGGCAGTGACCATCGACTGCATCGTGGGCAAAAAGTGCTCGCCATAGGGCGGCAACAAGCCCCATTCGCGGCGCGGATCATGGGCCGGGGCCTTGTACACGCTGCGCATATGGCTGAATTCGAGGAAGCCTTCGCGGCCATGGTAATGCCCCATGCCGGAGGCCCCTACCCCGCCGAATGGCGCGTCATGCAGGGCCGCGTGCATCATCACGTCGTTGATGCTCACGCCACCGGAAATGGTGTTTTGCAGCACATGGCGCTGCTCTTCTTCGCTCTGGCCAAAGTAGTACAGGGCCAGCGGCCGTTCGCGGGAATGGATGTCGCTCAGCGCCCGGTCAAGATGCTCATAGGGCAGCACCACCAGCGCCGGGCCGAAGATTTCCTCGTGCATGATCTGGCTGTCGCGGGGCGGGTTGATCACCACTTGCAGCGCACGGCGACGGGTATGGGCATCGGCCTCGACCGCCTGCGGGAAGCATTCAATCCGGGCACCGCGCTCCCGGGCATCCTGCACATAGCCGTCGATACGCTGCGCATGCCGGGCATTGACCACTGCCACCACGTCCGGGTTGTCGTCCGTCGTGGGCAGCAATTCGCTGTAGGCCGCCCCCAGCAGGCCAATAAAGTCTTCCAGCATCGCGCGCGGCACGTAGACCACGTCCGGGTTGATGCAGATTTGCCCGCCGTTGTTGGCTTTGGCCACCGCAATACTGAAGGCGGCCTTGGCCAGGTCGGCGCTGGAGGAAATGATCACCGGTGACTTGCCCCCCAGTTCCAGGGTCAGGGGCACCAGGTTTTCAGCCGCATTGCGCATGACCGAACGCGCCACGGCGGTGCTGCCGGTAAACACCAGATGATCGAAGGGTTGCGAGGTAAACACCTGGGCCAGTTCGGCGTCGCCGGTCACTACGCCGATTTCCAGCGGGTCGAACAGCTCGGTAAAAGCCTGGGCCAGCACCTGCGCGGTACGCGGCACCACTTCCGACGGCTTGAGAATGGCCCGGTTGCCCGCGGCCAGTACGCAAGCCAGAGGGCTGAGCAAGGTAAACAGCGGCGCATTCCAGGTACCCAGAATGCCGATGGACCCTTTGGGCTGATGCATCACCCAGGCCTTGGCGCCCAGCTGGTCATAGGGCGCAAACACTTGCCGCGGCTCGTCCTCAACCCAGTGGGCAAGATGGTCGCGCGCATACTTGAGCGATGCCAGCGACCCCAGTACGTCGTTCATCAATGAAAAGCCCTGGGGCCTGCCGCCAAAATCCGCATCCATGGCTTCTACCAGCGGCTGCTGATAGCGCACCAGCAGCTCTATCACCCGTTGAATACGGTCCCGGCGCTGCCCTGCAGTGACGAGCCCGGCCTGGGTAAAGGCTTTTTTTTGCGCCGCCAACAGGCTGGACAGCTGTTCTGGAGAAGTGCTGCTGAACGTCATGGATGAGTCCTCTGATACACCGATTCAATGAGCCGACGCTAGGGTCTGTTGACGTTTGGTTGTGAGCTGCGTCGCTGGGTCAAATTTTGCCAGGCAAGGCGCAGGGCGGCGCTGCTCGCAGCTTATTTGGAACAACCAAACCACGCTGCTCGTGCCTTGCCCTGCACCACATAGGCTATCGGCGCGGCCACAACCAAACGTCAACAGACCCTAGCGAATAGCGCCCCGGTTTGCCTCGTCCAATCGGACGATAATCGGCTGTATTCGTTAGTCCATTAAGACGATGTAGCGCCCCGCAGCGGGGGGAATACTGCCAGCACGAAAATTCAATCCATGGGGTTCGTCATGGCAATGCAAAGCAGTTTCGATCCGCAGGCATTCCGTACCGCGCTGGGCACCTTCACCACCGGGGTGACGATCATCACCACCCAGGCAGAAGACGGTTCGCCCATCGGCATTACGGCCAACAGTTTCAACTCGGTATCACTCAACCCGCCGCTGGTGCTGTGGAGCCTGGCCAAGTCCGCCCGCAGCCTGCCGGTGTTCAGTTCCGGCAAGCACTGGAACGTGCATGTGCTGTCCACCGAGCAGGAGCCGCTGTCCGGCCGCTTTGCGATGCAGGGCGAAAACAAGTTTGCCGAGATCGAACTCGACAACGGCATCAGCGAAGCGCCGCTGTTGCAGGACTGCACCGCCCGCTTTCAGTGCCGCACCGCCTTTCAGTATGAAGGGGGCGACCATGTGATCTTTGTCGGCGAGGTGCTTGCCTTTGATCACAGCGACCGCGCACCGCTGGCCTTCCAGAGCGGCCAGTACGCCCTGGCAACCCGCAAACCACGCAGTGAACTGCGCCTGGCGACCACCCCGCCACCGCCTGAATGCAGCTACACCGAAGACTTGCTCGGGTACCTGCTGGGCCGCGCCCACTACCAGTTGCTCGATGCCTTGCATCGTCTGCTGAGCAACCAGAAACTGGATGAGCATGCGTTTTTCATCCTTTCGGTGCTGTGCATCCGTGACAACCTGACCCTGGACGAAATCAACACCTTCGTCGGCTACACCGGGCACGTGGTCACCGTGGCCAGCATGCGTTTCCTCGAAAAACAAAACCTGGTCGCCCTCGAAGGCAGCCAGCAGGAACCGCGCTATGTGCTGACCGCTACCGGTCGCGAGGCGTCGCTGCAGCAGCTGGCGCTGGCCAAGGCTGTGGAAGAAAACGTGTCGGCCAAGCTGGGCCCTGGCGATGCCCAGGCGCTCAAGGTCCTGCTCAAGCGCCTGATTGCCGCCAGCGACCCGGGCCTGCCTGACCTGTGGGCGCCGCGTTAACGCTTTACCTAAAAAGGACAAGGATCATTTATGAACATCATTGAGCGCTTCAACCTCACCGGCAGCGTGGCCGTGATCACGGGCGGCGGCCGCGGCATTGGCCGCGGTATCGCCCTGGCCTATGCCCAGGCGGGCGCCGACGTGGTACTGGCAGCCCGCACCCTGGGCGACGTTGAGGCTGTGGCTGAAGAAATCCGTGCCCTGGGGCGCCGCGCCCTGGCATTGAGCTGCGACGTGAATGACACCGAACAGCGCAGCGCGCTGGTGGCCCAGGCCCGTGAGCAGATGGGCCGCATCACCCACCTGGTGAACAACGCCGGCGGTGCCGGCCCCAACGACCCGCTCACCCTGAGCGTTGAGCGCTTTGAAGAAATCATGCGGTTCAACGTGTCTTCGGCCTATCACCTGTGCCAGCTGTGCGTGCCGCACATGCGCGATGCGGGCAACGGCAACGTGATCAATATCACCTCGGGGGCAGCGCGTTATGCGCAAACCCAGTTCAGCGCCTACGGCACCGCCAAGGCCGCGCTGAGCCATATGACCCGTTTGCTGGCCCAGGATTTCGCACCGCTGGTGCGGGTCAACGCCATTGCCCCGGGCCCGGTCCTGACCGACGCCCTGAACCGCGTCCTGCCGGTGGCCATGCGCGAAGGCATGATCAAGGCCACCCCGCTGCAAAGCCTGGGCGAAGTCGAAGACATCGCGGCAGCGGCGCTGTACCTGGCAACCCCGGCTTCGCGCTGGGTCACCGGCAAAATTCTGGAAGTGGACGGCGGCGCTGAGTCGAGTGTCTGGCCGGGCTAGTTCACGGCACAACAAACGGTGGGAGCGGGCTTGCTCGCGATGCAGGCGATGCGGTCTATCTGGCAGAGCGCAGTGATTCCATCGCGAGCAAGCCCGCTCCCACAAGGGTTTTTTCAGTTTCAAGAGAGCGTATTAATGGACACACAGTTGATTGAAGCCCTGGGCGATGAGCTGTTTCACGCGCTGCGCGAGCGTCGCAGTGTGCAGCCGCTGACCCAGCGTTACCCGGACTTGACCCTGGAAACTGCCTACCAGATCTCCCTGCGTTTTTTGCAGCGCCGTGAAGCTCTGGGCGAACAGGTGATCGGCAAGAAAATCGGCGTCACCAGCCGTGCCGTGCAGGAAATGCTCGATGTGCATCAGCCCGATTTCGGTTTTTTGACCGACCGCATGCAGGTCGCCGACAACAGCGACGTGAGCTTTAGCGCCCACCAGCTGGTTCAGCCCCGCGCCGAGGGCGAGATCGCCTTCATTCTGGGCGAAGACTTGCACGGCCCCGGCATCACCGCCGAGGACGTCATGGCCGCCAGCCTTTGGGTGGTGCCGTGCTTCGAGATTGTCGACTCGCGTATCGCCGACTGGAAAATCCGCATTCAGGACACCGTGGCCGACAACGCTTCGTGTGGCGTGTTCGCTTTGGGTGAACAACGCATCAACCCTCGTGAACTGGACCTGGCCAAGGTCGAGCTGCACCTGCTCAAAAACGGCCAGCCGGCCGGTAACGGTTTTGGCTCGGCTGTACAGGGCCATCCGTGTGAAGCCGTGGCCTGGCTGGCCAACACCCTGGGCAAGTTCGACATTCCGTTTCGCAAGGGTGAAATCATCCTTTCCGGTGCACTGGCGCCGCTGGTGCCAGTGCAACCCGGTGATGAGGTCAGCCTGACCCTCAGCGGTCTGGGCTCGGCCCGGCTGGGCTTTGTGTCCTAAACCCCGTTCGAGACCCTTCCCATGAACAAAAAGATCAAATGCGCCCTCATCGGGCCGGGCAATATCGGCACCGACCTGCTCTATAAACTGCTGCGCAGCGAAGTGCTGGAGCCGGTATGGATGGTGGGCATCGACGCCACGTCCGAAGGCCTGAGCCGTGCCCGCGAGATGGGCCTGAAAACCACCAGCGACGGGGTCGACGGGCTGTTGCCGCACGTGCTGGCGGACAATATCCAGATCGCCTTTGATGCCACATCGGCTTATGTGCACGCTGAAAACAGCCGCAAGCTCAATGAGCTGGGCGTGCTGATGATCGACCTGACGCCCGCCGCCATCGGCCCGTACTGCGTGCCGCCGGTGAACCTCAAGGCCAACCTCAAGCGCGGCGCGATGAACGTCAATATGGTCACCTGCGGTGGCCAGGCGACGATTCCCCTGGTGGCCGCCGTGTCCAGCGTGCAACCGGTGGCGTATGCCGAGATCGTTGCCACCGCGGCGTCCAAGTCGGTCGGCCCGGGGACGCGCAAGAACATCGACGAGTTCACCCGCACCACCGCCAGCGCCATCGAGCAGGTGGGCGGCGCGAAAAAAGGCAAGGCAATCATCATCGTCAACCCGGCCGAGCCGCCGCTGATCATGCGCGACACCGTGCATTGCCTGACCGAAACCGAGCCGGATCAGGCCGCGATCACCCTGGCCATTGCCGACATGATCGAGCAGGTGCAGCAGTACGTGCCGGGCTACAAGCTGGTCAATGGCCCGGTGTTTGACGGCAATCGGGTGTCAATCTTCATGGAAGTCGAAGGCCTGGGCGACTACCTGCCCAAGTACGCCGGCAACCTGGACATCATGACCGCCGCCGCTGCGCGCACCGCCGAGATGTTCGCCGAGGAAATCCTCAAGGGCGAACTGCAACTCAAGGCATCCGCCCCACAACCTGCCCTCGCTTAAGGAACCGACCATGGATCTTCGCGGCAAAAAAATCACCGTGCATGACATGTGCCTGCGCGACGGCATGCACCCCAAGCGTCACCAGATCACCCTGCAACAGATGAAAGACATCGCCTGCGGCCTGGATGCTGCTGGCGTGCCCTTGATTGAAGTCACCCATGGCGATGGCCTGGGCGGCAGCTCGGTGAACTACGGCTTCCCGGCGCACACCGATGAGCAATACCTGTCGGCGGTCATCCCGATGATGAAACAGGCCAGGGTATCGGCCCTGCTGCTGCCCGGTATCGGCACCGTGGATCATCTGCAGATGGCGTATGAACTGGGGGTCAACACGATCCGCGTCGCCACCCACTGCACCGAAGCCGACGTGTCGGAACAGCACATCTCCTATGCCCGCAAGCTGGGCATGGACACGGTGGGTTTCCTGATGATGGCCCACATGAACAGCCCTGAAGGGCTGGTCAAGCAAGGCAAGTTGATGGAAAGCTTCGGCGCCAACTGCGTATACCTCACCGACTCGGCCGGCTACATGCTGCCCCACGACATCAAGGCCCGGGTTGAGGCCTTGCGTGCAGCGCTGCACCCGGACACCGAGATCGGCTTTCACGGCCATCACAACCTGTCGATGGGCGTGTCCAACTCCATTGCTGCCATCGAAGCCGGGGCCACCAGAATCGATGCGGCGGCGGCCGGTTTGGGCGCCGGTGCGGGCAACACGCCGATGGAAATCCTGGTGGCTGTGTGTGACCGCATGGGCATCGAAACCGGAGTCAGCGTGTTCGGCATTCAAGACGTGGCCGAGGACCTGGTGGTGCCGATCATGGACTTCCCGATCCGCAGTGACCGCGATGCCCTGACCATGGGTTACGCCGGGGTGTATGGCTCGTTCCTGCTGTTCGCCAAGCGGGCCGAGAAGAAGTACGGCGTGCCGGCGCGCGAGATTCTGGTGGAGATGGGCCGACGCGGCATGGTCGGCGGCCAGGAAGACATGATCGAAGACACCGCCATGACCCTGGCCCGTCAGCGGGCCTGAGGCGTTGCTCCTTGCCAGAGGCGCTGACGGGGTCAGCGCCTTTGGCGTTTTTATCTGACAGGAAATCATCTATGTCCAACGCTCGGGTCGGCTGGCGCAGTCACGCTTTGCTGTTGTTGCTGGCGGCCGTATTTGCCGACAACTTTGTCGGGCGCCAGATTCTGGCGGTGATGATTGAACCGATCAAAATTGAGTTCGGGGTCAGTGATACCGCGATGGGGCTGATTTCCGGCCTGGCCTTTGCCGGGGTGTACGCCCTGCTCGCCTTGCCCGCCGGGCGCCTGGCCGATCGCATGTCGCGCACCCGCCTGCTGGCGCTGGCCTGCCTGTTATGGGCCGTGGCCACTGTACTCTGCGGCCTGGCCGTCAGTTTCTGGATGCTGGCCGTGGCGCGTATGGCGGTTGCGGTGAGCGAGTCGCCGACCACCTCGGCGTCGATGTCGATCATTGCCGATCTGTACCCGCCGCACCGGCGCTCGTTCGCCATCAGCTGCTTCACGGCCGCGCCGACTTTTTCGGCGGTGATCGGTCTGAGCCTGGGCGCCTGGGTGGTGGAGCACTATGGCTGGCGCACGGCCTTTATCGTGATCGGCATGCCGGCACTGTTGTTTTCCACGGTGCTGGCCTTTGTCGCGAAAGATCCGGCCCGGGGGCGCTGGGATCTGGCCAGCGCCCATGCGGCCCATCCGTTGCAAAGCCTGGGCAGTGAAGCGCGCAAGCTCTGGGCCCTGCCCGCTTACCGCTGCCTGATCATGGCCGGCGGCCTGACCACCCTGAGCTCGTATGCGATTGGCATGTGGAACACCAGTTTTCTGGTGCGCTCCCACGGTTTGTCGCTGCAACATGCCGGGCTGCTGGCCGGGTTTATCTGCGGTGGTTTTGCCGGGATCGGCGCGTTGTTCAGCGGCTGGCTGAGCGACCACCTGACACCGCGCAACCCGCACTGGCAGGTAGGAATACCGGTGATCGGCCACGTGGCGGCCATCAGTGCGCTCTTCGCCTACTTGCTGTGGCCCAACACCGTGTGGGCTCAACTGGGCGGCGTGCCAATCCCCAGTTCGATGCTGTGGTGCGCGTTCTACAGTTTTTTTGTGGTGTGGTGGGTGGCCCCGTCCTACAACCTGGTCACGCAACTGGTTCCGGCCAACCGCCGCGGCACGGCGATGGCCTTGCAGACCATCATTTCAACCCTGCTGGGGGTTGGTGTCGGGCCGCTGCTGGCCGGTCTGTTCAGCGATGCGCTGCTCCCGGCCTTCGGTGTCGAGTCGCTGCGCTATGCGCTACTGCTGGTGAGCCTGCCGGTGCTGGGTGCGATCGTGCTGCTGGTCCGCACCTCCAGCCATGCCGCGCAAACCCGTTATGTGCATGCAGAGCGCGCCGCGTAGTCCTCGACAAACTGGCGGGTCAGTTCACAGGACGACAGGTTCGCCGTGCGCCCCGGGCTGAGGGGGAATGCCTGACCGGCCCACAGGTTGATGAAATCACCGCTGCCCCCGGACCTGGCCTTCAAGGGCAGCAGCACCCCGCCCGCCAACGGAAAGGCCGGCGCCCGGAGGTTGATCGGGCCCAGCTCGCGCATCACCCGGTTGACGATGCCGCGGGCCGGGCGGCCGGTAAACAGGTTGGTCAGCGCGGTCTGGCTGGAACTGGCTTCGCGTAGCGCCCGGTGATGGGGTTGAGTGACAGTGGCCTCGGCACAGAACAGGTACGCGGTTCCGATTTGCACGGCACTGGCGCCCAGTGCAAACGCAGCGGCGATGCCCCGCGCATCGGCAATCCCGCCGGCAGCAATCACCGGCACGGATACCGCATCAACAATCTGCGGCACCAGGGCAAAGGTGCCGATCTGGGTGGTCAGCTCGCTGCTTAAAAACATCGCCCGATGCCCACCGGCCTCGTAGCCCATGGCGATGATTGCATCACAGCCATTGCGCTCCAGCCACCGGGCTTCTTCCACGGTGGTGGCGGAACTGAGGACCCTGGCACCACACGCCTTGACCCGGGCCACCAGCTCCGGGGCCGGCAAGCCAAAGTGAAAACTGACCACTTCGGGGCGCAATTCTTCGACCAGAGCGCAGGTGGCCTCATCAAAAGGTGCACGGCTCGACACCGGGGTTGGCGCGTCATAGTCGGCGCCAAGCTCGGTGTAATAGGGTTTGAACAGCGACTTCCACTGCAGGGCTGCGGCTTCGTCGTACTCGGGGGGTTGATGGCAGAAGAAATTCAGGTTCAGTGGTTGATCGCACGCGGCACGAAAAGCCGCCACTTCGGTGCGGATCGATTCCAGAGTCAGCGTGGCACACGCCAAAGAGCCCAGCCCCCCGGCCTTCGCTACGCCGATCATCATATCGGCGCCAGCGCCCAGCATGGGGGCCTGGATGATGGGGTGGTCGATCTTTGCCAGGTCGGTAAAACGAGAATCGGGCCAGCAGCTCATGGGGAAGTCCTTACACAGTTATTGACGGTTGACCCAATTCAGGCCATGTGGCGTCAAACGGTATTTTTGCGCCGGGCTGCGGGGGGATGTCGGATCAGTCATTTCAATCAACCCGTCAGCAAGGGCCGGATTGAGGTAGTTAACCCGAAAAGTCGGGCGGTGGCTCAACCCCAATCGCTGCATCAGCTCCCCGGCCTTGAGCGCCACAGCGCCGTCCAGGGCGGTAAGCAGGCGGACTACTTGGTCGCTTACTTGGTCGTTTACTTGATCGGTTTTCGATACTGACAACAGAGACTGATGCAATGCTTGCAACATGAACTCCACAAAAGGGGTCGCTTCGGCGTGCTGGTCGGCAGCAGACAAGGCTGCGTAATAGGCTTGCTGCTGCTCACAAATGACTGTCTCAACCGGCAACCAGGCCATCACAGGCCGCCATTGACTGAGCATCAGCGTTTGCCATAAACGCCCCATGCGCCCGTTGCCGTCGGCAAACGGGTGGATAAACTCAAATTCATAGTGAAATACACAGCTGGCAATCAGCGGGTGCAGTTGCGTCGAGGACAGCCAGCCGAGCAAATCATCCATTAATTGAGAGACCCGGCTCTGGGGCGGCGCCATGTGCAGCAGACGGTCCCCACGATAGATCCCCACATCACTGCGACGGAACAAGCCCGCATCGTCGAGCAACCCGTGCATCAATAGCCCGTGGGCACTCAATAAATGCGTTCGTGAAGCGCAATGCCAACCAGGCATGGCCTCATACGCTGCAAACGCATTACGCACTTCTTGAATCTCGCGCGGCAAACCCAGTACTCGACGCCCTTCCAGCACCGCTGTGACCTGCTCCACACTCAGGGTGTTGTTCTCGATAGCCAGCGACGCCTGAATTGTGCGGATGCGATTACCACGACGCAGTTGCGGCGTTTGCGTTGACTCACTCTGTGCCGACAACCGCCCAACCAGCTCGCTGATTTCAGCAACCAGAGCCAGCATCACCGGGGTCAGGGTCAAGGGCGGCTGATAACGGCTCAAAGGGCTAGACGCTCGCGCACGGCACGGGTGCCTGGATGATGGGGTGAGTGATACTCGACAAGTCGGTAAAACGAGAATCGGGCCAGCAGCTCATGGGGGCTCTCATGGTCAATAATCGGGAGATGGATACTAAACTGTTTCTGTAGCCGCTGAGGAGCGCAGCGAGGCTGCGCGCTTGGCCTGACACACCGCACTGTCTGATTTCTCGACGGCTGCGCCGCCGGGCGCCGCCTCGCGCGGCGCGGCAGCGGCTACAAAAATTGCGTGCGCCCAGGGTTACTTTTTACTGGCCAGTGCCGCAATCAGCGCAGGGTCATGGTTGTAGATATCCGGCGCATACGTCACCTTGCCGTCCTTGTTGGCCTGCGCCGTCCAGTAGGTCATCAGGATCGGCGTCGGGCTGGACAGCCTGAACTCGTGGGTCAGCCCGGTACCCAGCAACTCTTCGGTACGTGCTTTCTCGGCCGGGGTCACCAGCAAGTCCCGCAGTTCAAACACCGACTCGACCCGCACGCAACCCGAGCTGAAAGCACGCGGGCCTTTGCTGAACAAGGCCTGGCTAGGGGTGTCGTGCAGGTACACCGAGAACGGGTTGGGGAAGCGGATGGCGATCCGGCCCAGGGGGTTTTTCGGTCCGGCCCCCTGACGCAGCAAAATATTGCCCGGGCGGTCCCAGTCGATGTCCTGGGCCGCCAGGGGCTGGCCGTTGCTGTCCAGAACCTGCAGATTCTGCCGGCTCAGGTAGGACTGGTCACGACGGATCTGCGGCAGTTTGTCTTCGCGAAAAATGGTCGGCGGGATGGTCCAGGTCGGGTTGAGCGTCAGCCGGTTGACCCGGGACTTGAGTAACGGCGTCTGGCGCTCGGCGCGCCCCACCTGGGTGCGGGTCTGCCACACCGGTACGCCGTTCTTGTAAACGGTCAGCTGCGCGGCCGGTACATTGACCAGCAGGCTGGTGGGCTCAAGGTCGCGGGCCATCCAGCGAAAACGCTCCAGGTTGATGCGCAGTTGTTCACGCCGCTGCGCCGGGGTGACGTTCAGCTCTTTCAAGGTGCCCGCACCGATCACGCCATCGGCCTGCAACGAGTGATCGAGCTGAAAACTCTTCACCGCTGCCGCCAGCGCATTGCTGTAGTGATGATCGACGATCGCCGGCGGATGGCTCAGGTAGCCCTCGCTGGCCAGCCGCTTGGCCAGTTCGGGGACCCGCGCATCCTGCATCCCGGGACGCAGCAGGGGGCCGCTGGCCAGCGGTTGCCATTCAGGCAAAGGCTCCTGACGCTGGCGCGCGTACACCCGGCGCAGGTTCTGATACAGCTCATTTTGCGGACGCGCCTGCTCAAAGGCCTGCGCCACGTCCTGCAGCCCGGGGCCAGCCAGGGCCAGGATCTCGGCCTGACGGTCCTGCGGCACCTCGCTGGCATGCCAGACCGGTTCGAGGCGTGACTGTTGCAAGCGGCCGTAATGCAGGTCCTGCAGCGCTTGCAGGTACTGCTGGCTGGTCTGGATGTCGGCACACAGGTCACGGGTTGAGGGCAACGTATAGTTGCGGGGGTCAAGACCGTCATCAGCCAGTTGCTCCAGCGCCGCTTGCAAGGCGCTCAAGCGCCCGTTGACCGACCATACCGGCTGATTGCCCTGTTCCTGATAAAAACCCTGCAGTAATCGAAGCGTCGGTTCATTGACCCCCGGGGCCAGGCCCGGGCAGGCCTGGGGCAGTTGCGTGAGTGCCTGTTGCACCGGGTTTACTGCATCGACCTGTAGGGAATCGGCTACAGCGACCAGTGGCGCAGTCAGTAAGGCAATGCTCAAGTAAAATGCGCGTTTTTTGAACAACTGCTTAACTCCAATCAATGGCCGTCACCTGGAGGGTCAACTGAATCCGCAGTCACGGCAAACCCACAGGCTAGCATCTAAAACAGGACCGCCAAGTTATCGGCGCTCGATTGCTGGTCTTACAACACGAGAAACCGCTCCTCATGCTTAAATTTTTACGTCGTTTTTTCCTGGCAGCCATCGCACTGAGTGCAACCTGTAGCACTGCTTACGCCGCCAATCCGTTACTGCTCAACAACCTCGGCCATGCCGCCCCCGAACTTAACCCCCAAGCCCTCAAAGGCGCCCTGAGCGCCATGCAATGCGCGGTCAACAACGGGGCAAAACCCGCCCGGCATCTGGCCGTAATCGATTATTCGCTGCCCTCAACTGCTCGCCGTCTCTGGATCTTTGACCTGCGCCAGCAGAAGTTGGTTCTGCGCGATCTGGTGGCCCATGGCAAACAATCCGGTGAGAACTTCGCCACCAGTTTTTCCAACAGCGAAGGCAGCAACCAGTCCAGCCTGGGCCTGTTCAGTACCCGGGAAAGCTACGTGGGCGCCCACGGCTACTCGTTGCGCATGGACGGCCTGGAGCCGGGCATCAATGACCAGGCGCGCGAACGTGCGATCGTGATCCACGCCGCCGATTACGTGAACCCGCAATGGAGCAAGAGCCAGGGCCGTATCGGTCGCAGCCTCGGCTGCCCGGCCGTGCGCCCGCAAGTGGCGCGCCAGGTGGTCGACAAACTCAAGGACGGCCAGTTCATGTTCGCCTGGTACCCCGACCAGCGCTGGCTGCAATCCTCGGCTTACCTGAACTGCCAGCCACGCCAGGTAGCGAGCATCGTATCGGCCAAACGGGGTTGATACACGTGGGGGGTTGAAAGCAAGAGCGCATTACCGGTAGAAAGCGCACACATGTTCAGGGAGATTCACCATGTCTGCGCAGCATCCGATTGCCTGTCTTTACCGTCCAATGACCCCCGCTGATTTACCCGCAGCCCACGGGCTGTCGATGCGACTGAAGTGGCCCCATCGCCTGGAAGACTGGGCCCTGATGCAACATGCATTCAAGGGGTTTGTGGCGGTGAAGGGGGAACAACTGATCGGTACGGCGTTCGCCTGCCCTCAGGGTGCGTTCGCGACCATCGGCCTGGTGATCATCGACCCCGACTATCAGGGCCAGGGAATTGGCCGCAGGCTGATGGAGCTCACACTGTCAGCCTGCGGGGCCTCAACCCCGATCCTCAACGCCACTGTCGCCGGAGCCCTGCTCTACACCACTCAGGGCTTTGTCGAATTCGGCACGGTTGAACAGCGCCAGGGCCTTGCCCGGGTCGTTGCCCTGGAGCCGCTCGTGCCGGGTGAAGAGTGCCGCCCCCTTGGCGCGGCGGATTTCCCCCGTCAGGTCGCACTGGCCAACGCCGGCAGCGGGCTGGACCGCCAGGCCATACTCTCCGACCTGCAAGACACGATTGAGCATTCGACGGGCATCGTGCGCGACGGGCAATTGCAGGCGCTTGCCCTGCTACGCACCGCAGGTCGCGGCCTCTGTATCGGCCCGGTCATTGCCCAAAACCCTGAGCAGGCCAAACACCTGATTGCCACCCTGCTCGCCCGCATCCCGGGCCAGTTCGTACGCATCGACGTGCCGGTGGACAGCGGCCTGTGCGAATGGCTGGGCTCGGCTGGGCTTGAACTGGTGGTCAACGTGACCCAGATGGCACGCGGCACGCCCCCACAACCCGGCGAGGGCGTGCGCCAGTTCGCGCTGATGTCCCAGGCGATGGGTTGAGCTGCGGTAACCGCGCTCAGGGCGTTCCTTAACTGACAACCCCCGCCATAACGCATTAGCCAATATCAGCCAGGGTTTACACACTTTGCGTAATCGAGTCTGGCCGCGCTAAACCTCTCTGAACCTTGCTCAAGGTTCAGAGACCTGTTGAGGATCCCTCTCCCCTCGGGCAGACTCCGCTGTCGCATTGGCCGATAACAGGAGTTTACGGATGCCATTTTCACAGACAGAACATAGTGCCTTGCTGACCCTCAAGGGCGTAGGTCCGACCGTGATCGCCCGCCTTGAGCAGATGGGCATTGACTCGCTGGCGCTGCTCAGCCAGGCGAATACCAGTGACATTCTGGCTCAGGCATCGGCAGCAACGGGATCGACATGCTGGAAGAACAGCCCTCAGGCCAGGGCTGCCATTAACACGGCCATTGAGTTTGCAAAGAACGCTCATCTGAGCACAACCGTCTAGCCGAACTGGCGTTAGCGCTCGCTCAATCGATAGAAAGCCGAAGCAGGTGTAGTCGGTGGGGATGGGCGAGTAACGCAGTAAGCGTTATGCCAGGTAAAGCGGATTGTAACTGGATAATGGCAGGGGCGGCTGGATTCGAACCAACGCATGGCAGGATCAAAACCTGCTGCCTTACCGCTTGGCGACGCCCCTGTATCTGTTGCGATGAGTGCCTTGCACTCTTTACTGCTGCTTGCAGCTTGCGAATGTTGCCATTCGCTGCGAGCCGGTAAGGGTTCGCTGCAAGAACGGGCGCAAATATACCAATACTCTTTGGATTGGGGAAGCACTTTTTAAATAAATTTATTCAAAAACAGCTACTTAGTTGTGACGGCCAGAAAATATGCACTTCTGGCCGGGGGTTATTAATGCGATGTCCGGTAAAGATCAGCCATAAACCGCACGCTGCAGCCTGGCGCAACTCAAATAAACCAGCGGTACTCGCGGGCGCTGATCTCTTGCATGAATGCCAGATGATCCTGACGCTTGTTCTCGCAATACACATCGACAAACTCGGCGCCCAGGCCTTCACGCAGTTGTGGCTGATGCTGCATTTCCCGAACGGCCTGCAGCATGTCCAGCGGGAACGCGATGCCACTGTTGCGGTCTTCGTTCAGTGGCAGGATCGGCTCCTTGCCCGCCTCAAGCCCGCGCTCCAGCCCCACCAGAATTGCCGCCAGCACCAGATACGGATTGGCATCGGCGCCCGCCAGGCGATACTCGATGCGCAGGTTTTTTGCATCCGACTCAGGAATGCGCAAGCAGGCATCCCGGTCTTCATAACCCCAGCTGGCCTGGGTGGCGATATTGGTCGTGCCCCCCAACCGGCGAAACGAGTTGTGGTTAGGGGCAAAAATCGGCATGCACGCCGGCAGCAATTCAAGGCAACCGGCGACGGCATGTCGCAGGGGTTGTTGCTGTTGCGCCGCCAACAGGTTGTTGCCCGCACCGTCGTACAGGCTGACGTGCACATGCATGCCGCTGCCCGGGTGCTGCAAGTACGGCTTGGCCATAAAGCTGGCGCGATAACCATGCTTGAGGGCAACCCCGCGGGTGCTGCGGCAGAACAGGGCCGCCCAGTCCGCAGCTCGCAAACCGTCGTCGAGGTGACCGAAATTGATTTCAAACTGACCGGGGCCGAGCTCGGCGGTAATCACCGTGGCGTCGATCCCCTGGGTTTGCGCGGCATCGACCATGTCATCGAGTACCGGGGAGAAACGCGACAAACGCTCGATATGCATATTGGGCTGGTCGTCGGCATCGTCGCTCAGCGGGTCTCGCGGGAACTGCGGTAACCCCTCACGCAGCTGTTTATCAAACAGATAGAACTCCAGCTCAAACGCAACCACCGGGTGAATGCCTTTGCGCGCCAGCCGGGCCAGTACTTGGGCCAACACTTCTCGGGGTTCAAACTCAATCGGCTGTTCAGTGCCGTCCGAGGTAATCAGCATCTGGCCCAGTGGTTTGTCTTCCCAGGTCACCGGCTTGAGCGTACCCGCCACCAGGCGCCGGACTGCATCTGGGTCGCCGTCGTTGAAACAGTAATCGCCAATCTTGAACAGCCCGCCCTGCACACCCAATAGCACGCAGTTCTGCGGCAGCTTGAGCACACTGCCCGCGGCCACTTTTTCAAGCATGTCGATGGGGTAGCGCTTGCCATAGAAATGCCCGGGGATGTCCAGGGATATCAGGTCGACATAACGCACCTCGGGGTTACGTTGGCGAAAAGCACGCACTTCGGCCAGCAAGTCAGAGCAGACGGCATCCATCATGTGATTCCCTTTTTGTTATTCAGGTGTAAACCCAGAGCACTCGCGTGAGTTGCTCTGTCTGATTGGCGTAACGACAGCGGGTGTGGCTGTCAAACTGGAAACTGTCCCCGGCGCTCAGGGTGACCGGCTCATCGTCGTCACCCAGCCACAGCGTCAACTGGCCTTCGAGCACATACCCGCCCTGCTCCGAGCTGTCGGTCATATGCCGGTCGCCACTGCTGGCACCCGCATCCAGAAGGCTTTCGAGCATGGAGAACGACGCCCGGATTTTCGGTGACACCAAGATGTCGGTAATCCCGTTGGCGAAGTACAACGTGCGGCGCTCGTCCGGGCGCGTCACCCAGGGCAATTGCTTGGGCTTGGGCAGGTTGTAGAAATAGGTGGTCGGTACATCCAGGGTTTCGCTGATGGCCGTCAGATCAGCCACGGTCGGCTGTGACAGGCCACGCTCAACCTGCGACAAGAAACCCACCGAACGGCCGATTTTGTCAGCCAGCTCTTTCAAGGTGTATTTCTTGTGCTTGCGCAAATCGTGAATAAGGATCGCCAGCGCGGCGATTTCTTCTTGCTTGTTCATGGCGCAAATTCCGAATAATGACTGTTCAAATGCTGTCTCGCAGCCCCTGGCCTTCCCTGACTGCCAGCGTCAGGAAGCGGCGAAAGTAAACCGGCACAAAGGGGTTATCGGCTGTGAATGCATGAGCATCCGGGGCGCCATGAAATTATGTATTTATAATTTCATGAAAAATTACATCTTAAATTTCACAACTGCAAGGCAAATTTTCATGCCCTGCCCCCACCTGAATTCCTGTTGCGATGGATGACTCCGCCAGCCGTTTAACGGTGTGCAGACCAGAGCATTGTCTGGACCATGATGTGGGGATGACTTTGCAAGGGTTCCCACTCATCCACGAAGCTGAAGCCCTGCTTCAGATAGAAGCTGGCGGCCCGTGCATTGTCCGGGGCTACGTCCAGATAAACCTGCGCGTAGCCTTGCCCCAATGCACAGGCTTTCACCGCATCCACCAGCCGGGTGGCCGCGCCAGAGCCCCGCAAGGTTGGGGCAACCCACATGCCAATCAGGTTGAACCGATCAGTCTCGCTCACCCCGGCACCGATCATGCCCAGCGGCAAACCGTCCTTGATGGCCAGCCAGAACCGGGTCCCTGTCTCTGACGCAGCGCGCTGCATCCATTGCGCATCCGTGTAGCCAGCGGCCGTTTGATAACTGACGCCAAACGCTGTCGGCGCGTCCAGCAGTGCAGCCAGGCGGACCTGTTTCAACAGCATCCAGTCCTGTTCTTGAGTGAGCCTGATATCCATATGCGTCCTGATTGATAGTGCTGACAAGCGCGCCTGGCCCCTTTAACTGGCCATGCATAACCGGCACAATTGCCGGCTTTTTTCTCGACTGGAAGTCTACATGCAACGGATTGTAATTCTGGGCAATGCCGGTAGCGGCAAATCCACCCTCGCCCGGGCCATCGGCAAACGCCTGAACCTGCCCGTGGTGCACCTGGACACCTTATTCTGGGAGCCCGGCTGGGTCGAACCCGAGGCGGAACAATTTCGCACGCGGGTCAGCGAAGCCATCACGGCGGATGCCTGGGTGTGTGAAGGTAACTATGCCCGCCGCACCTTCGACCTTCGCCTGCCACGTGCCGACCTGGTTATCTGGCTCGATACGCCGCGGCTCACCTGCTTCACCCGTGTGCTCAAGCGCCACGTAATGAACCGCACCCGCCCGGATATGGCGGCGGGCTGTACAAACAAGCTCGACCGGGAGTTCCTGAGCTTCGTGTGGAACTTCGATCGCGGCTATCGTCCCGGCATCGAGGCCGCACGCCTGGCCATCGGCCCGCACATACCAACAGTACATCTGCGGCGCAACCGGCAGGTCGCCGCATTTGTCAAAAGCTTGCCTGTACGGACTGAAACTGGCCTTCAGGCCAGCCAAGGTGATGCCTGAGCAAAGCGCGATCCTCCTGGACGTCAATCGTTTTGCAACTGTAGTCGTCAACCAATCCCGGACACGGGGTTAAGTTTTATTCTCGATCTGAGTGGGCGCTAGCCCCCCATTGAGTTTAAGAGGCCGTATCCAGTTGTAGCGGTGCATCAAATAGTGGCTCATCTACCGTTGGGCCTGCTGAGCCGACATATAACCCGCCGAAGGTATCCACTCGGTTTTGAACGCAGAGCGGCGAGTTTTCGTAGCAATTGCCCCCGGCGACTCATGCTCCGGTGTATGCGGCACCGCCACTGACGCTGGCGAAAATGGCGGCTGCCCTATTGATTGCGCAATTTCTTACTCTGGCGCGAAACGATTCCGTAATACCTGAAAACGTATCGAGCAAACTTGAGCTGGCCTGGCAGCGAGAGTCGGTGCGTATCTGTCGCTACGACTAAACGGATCGAATATGGCTACGATTATTTTCACAGTGTGACGACCAGCGCCCGGCTGCAGCACTCGCCTCGCCCTGCAGGTCGCAAAGCTTTTTGTATGCTTCGTCGTCTGTCAGGTCGGGGGCTGTTTTCATGTAGTCGTCGACTGCCTTGGCCCTGGCAGCAAAATCATCAGAAAGACGTTCGGCCTCTAAAAAATAGGCTTGCCTGTTCATTATTCTGCTCCTTGATCCGACCCGGTGCCGGAGCAAAATAAATACTCCATCTTGCAGCAAATTGCCACCACCCCCACTGTGCTATCCGGTCACGAAAGGCGGCGGGCGACATTGCTGCGCCATCGAAGCCGGACTACAGCGGCAACAGCTATGCCGAGGTTATTGGTTTGCTCGGCGTGGAGGAGTTAAAGATATTCCCGAAGCTCCCCGGGACACGCTACCTGAAGTTCAAGGGCGACGAGCACGCCATTAGTACGGGTTGAAAGACAGGGCTGAACTGAACGCACCCAAAGTCAGATATCCACAGCGGGGCGTACTGGGATTTACAGCGGCTGATGCGCAAGTCATTCGCAACAGTTGGCCTGCTTGTTTCGAAAACAATAAATCACCCGAAAAAATGACCTTTATAGATATCCACCCCAAGCAATTATCCTCCATGCCGATGTTTCGCCAAAAGCAAAACCCCATGACGCTCAACACACGAGATCATTGTTAGACAATACAACACTTTATATGCCCGCCCGTCAGATCAAACACCTATAAAAACCAAAAAACTTGCCCTTGAATTTATATGTGCTTCTCTAGTAACGCTAACCCGACCCATCGTCTTCAAAGGATGAAGTGATGAACAAAATATATAAAAGCCCTGCCACTTCTCTGTCAAAAACAGAGCACGAACTAATTAACGATATCACTCAGAAAATTACGCAACACAGTAATGATCTGCGTAACCGATATAGCATATTGGGTCATCAGAACGTGATAGGCGCCAGCGTAATGGCACTGTCTGTGACGGGCATGGTGATCTCTGGAACGCTGTATGTTAAAGGCCTGATACCCGGATGGTTCTGCATTCTGATCAATGCTTTATTGACGTCGCTGATACACGAACTTGAACACGACCTGATTCACCGCTTGTACTTCAGAAAACAACCCTTCGCACACAACTTGATGATGCTGTTGTGCTGGATAACTCGCCCGGGGATGCCAAGCCCTTGGTTGAGGCGAGAACTGCACTTTCACCATCATAAAGAGTCGGGAACAGATACCGATGTTGAAGCCTGGATTACCACCAGCGGCAGCAAGTGGGGCGCAAAGCGGTTTTTAAAGCTTATTGATGGATTTGTATTTGGCATTGTGAATGCTTTGTTCGCACCGACCTGGCGAGAAAAGCTCAGATTGACATTCAAGGTGCTGCGCTTGAATGCGCCCATGGGGCTGCTGTACTGGGGCTGCTGGTATATCTTTCTGGGGTATCACCTCTACACATGGGCAAGCTCTCTTATGGGCTTTGCCTATCAGCCATCCCAAACCACCTCAATGCTGATGAACGTGATAAATAGCGCCGTGGTTATCATTGTTGCGCCAAACATTATACGTCAGTTCTGTCTGTTCTTTATCAGCTCCAACATACATTATTATGGCGACGTGATGCCACGCAATGCCTTGCAGCAAACTCAAGTCATGAACCGTTGGTGGCTGTGGCCATTCCAGTTATTTTGCTTCAACTTTGGAAGCACGCACTGCATTCATCACTTCGTGGTTAAAGACCCGTTCTACCTCCGCCAAATGACAGCTCCGTTCGCCCATAAGGTATTAGCTGAAGCCGGTGTCCGCTTTAATGACTTTGGCACGTATAAACGTGCGAACCGTTACCACCTGGTTCAGCCGGAGTCTTGAATTAAAAACACTCTTTATATCTGCCCCTTTATCAATAGAGCGCCAATACTGAATCCACCCAACCCGGACAACTTTCAACGGGTAAAGGTTTATGCCAGGCGCCCTGCTATTAGCCACCCGTTAAGCGATGGTGCAATTTTAATCACATGGAGTCTTGAGCATGGAAGCAAAAGGGATATGCACACATGAATTCGAAAGCGTCAAAAAAGCTTTTGAAGCCATCTTTAATGACCCGCAGGAGCGAGGGGGAGGCCTCTGCGTTAAAATCGGCGATGAGACTGTTATAGATTTATGGGCCGGGTCATCGGATCTTGAGGGTAAAAAACCTTGGGATAAAGGCACTTTGGTAAATACATTTTGCACGGTCAAACCGTTCGCTGCAGTGGCTGCATTGATGCTGGTTGAGAAGAGAAAATTAGAGCTCGACATCCCGGTGGCTTATTATTGGCCAGAGTTTGCACAAGGCGGTAAAGGCCAGATTACCTTGCGCCATGTGATGAGCCATACCTCCGGGATTCCGGCTTTTAGACTTCCGAACCGCAACCCAACTATGTATGACTGGGAGCATATGACTGATGTCCTGGCTGCTGAGCCTTTATGGTGGCAACCAGGAACCGAACTTGGATATGGAACCACAACCTATGGTTGGATCATTGGGGAGTTGATTCGGCGAACTGACGGGCGCAACCCTTGCACCTTTATCCGCGAGGAAATAACACACCCCCATGGGTTGGACGTTCATCTTGGAGTGGACGTGGACGATTATTACCGCATCGCCCATTTTGACGCCGCCAAGGGACGAACAGGCGACCCTTACTCGAAGAACTTACGAGAAGTTGTGGCTGGTCATACAGAAGATATCTCGACTCTTGCGTTTACCAACCCGGGCATGAGCCCCAAGCGATCATTTGATCCTAAGTGGTGGTCCTTTGAGCAGCCCGGCGCATGCTCACACAGCACGGCAGGTGGTTTGGCCGGTTTTTACAGCGCACTCCTGGCTGGGCGCTTGATCAGTAAAGAGATGCTGAATGAGTTCACCCGGGAGCACAGCCATGGGATGGATCGCATATGGAAGCGGCCAATGCGTTATGGCCTTGGCTGCATGCTTGAACAAAAGACCGATCCAGATGCTACGCACTGCATGGGGCCCAATACCTTTGGCCATATAGGGCTTGGCGGTCCAATTGCCTTCGCCGACACTGAGCGTGACGTCAGCTTTAGCTTTGTGACAACCACATCAGGTGGGCACACGATGATTGATCCGCGCGCTCAGAGCCTTGCAGCTCTGACTTACGCGGTGCTCTAGGCATTCACAGATGGCATGCAGCTGTGGGCTGTAAATTGGCGGCGGGGCTGCGAAAAACGCTCACACAAGAGAGCCCCCCTCCGCCACTCCCTTCAGCGATTACACTGCGCCATCTCAACATGGAGTAGTTGCTGTGCAGATGCATGAAATCACTGAACTGAAGGAAGCGACCTGTAGTGGTCAACTAATCCCGGACACTGCGTTAAGTTTTTTCTCGGCCTGAGCCGGTGGCAGCCCACCATTAAATTGGTGCGGTCGAATCCAGTTGTAC
>NZ_JBUZTL010000016.1:0-127387 GCF_055408345.1 Pseudomonas sp. B424
CAGCACCGGAGCTTCGCTATTATCCCGGTGCTAAATTCGTCGATCACGACGGCACAGCTACCATAACGTCATCGATATTATGCGAACCTTCGTATTGGGACGTCAGGGCCAGTGGAGGCTGCTTTTCAACAGGCAGACAGGCATTATCGACCTCTGGCCATCTCGGGATCAAAACCATGAACCGTGTACCAGGTACTGAAAACTAACGCTGGACTGTGGGTTCGTTAACCCTGATGCCATGGTCATAAGACTGATTATGCGTGCCTGCATCCAGCTGGAATTTTCGCAGAGGTGAAAGTCATCGACATGAGTTACCTTGGGTAAATCGAACGACAATAAATATGAGTCAGATATGAACAAACCTAAATATCACCACTACGTTTCAGCTGGATACTTGAGGATGTTCGCAAAGAAATCAGGCAGCAAGGACTTAGTACATTGCGTCAATATCCATACAAAAGAAGCAGGCCCTGAAAGCGTGAGAGATGTTGCAGGAGAAGATTATTTTTTTCTCTTAGATGATCATTCAGACCCATACGCACTCGAAAATGACTATGCGACACAGGTCGAGAATCCAGGTATTCGTGCGCTCAGACACGTTTGTGAATTGCGTGATTTTTCAAATATCGTTGAGCGAAAAGCTGTCCTGCTGCTTCTTTCGCTTTTTGCAGCTAGAAATCCACGCGATAGAAAAGATTTAGAGGAAAACGTTCAGCCTCTCAACAAGGTACTGACTATCTCAGCACTGGGTCAGGAAGGCTCGAAATCGCTGGAGGCCGCTGCTGCGCTAGAAATGAATACAACTAAGCATTCTCTACTGGAGTTAAAGGTTATTAGTGATATTTATCAGTGCTTATTTGATAGAAAATGGGTTTTTCTGCAAGCTAGCGATGAATCCGGCGGGTTCATTACCTCAGATTATCCCGTAACTCTCATAGCGCACTCGTCTAGAACTGAGGATGAATGCGGATTAGGGTTTGCGTTAAAGGATGTAGCCGTTTTTATTCCTTTGAGCCGAAACATTGCAATTCTAGGTAACTACGATGGGAAAGAAGAAATAAAAATATTAGATAGAAGAACTGTTGCTGTCTTCAATCGCGAAGTCATACTTAATGCGCCTAAAGAAGTCTATTCTTATAGTAACGAATTCGAGTTTTTGGGCTCCCAGGGCACTATATTAACTGGCGCAGACTTACCACGCGTTCTTCAGGCGCTCACCCAGACGTGATTATCGTGGACTAAAACTGGGTGAATGAGAGCTAAATCCTGCTATTATCGGCCTTTTTAAGATGATTCAGTTATAACTATACTAAATGGTTGTTTAGTTTAGTTATTAGTAGAAGGCCTGCCGGCCAGGAACAATCCTGCGTCCTCCGAGCCTGGCCAGCAGCATATCCCATACAAAATGGCATTCGCCTCCTGCCCGCGGATGCCGAACAGTTGAATCCATATGCCCTCTGCCAGTCAGCTGCGTGGGCACATTGCGCCTCATGTCTGCGCCACATCCCTGCCCGCCATTCCTTCCTCTCTGGTGAAATCCCCCCTACCACTTGGCACTGACAATTTGTCGCAGGGCCCTGTTTTTGTTAAAGTCCCAAAACTAACCGTTTAGTACATAACTGTTGCGAACGTTTCCCGACCTGCCGCCCTGAGCTGCATGGGGTCTCGATGAGCACAGAACTTCGGCTGCGCCTATGCTTGTCCTGCAAGCAGCGACTAAAGGCCGCGCCCTCCTCCCCAACTGCTCATGCATCTATAGGGTCATGCAACATGATTAAGTCTCAACCTCCGGCCTCGGTAAGCCGTTGGCCCATCTGGGTCGCCGCTCTGGGCGTACTGGTCTTTGGATTGCTGTTTGTCGCCGGTGGCGGTTACCTCGCCACCCTCGGCGGCAGTCTGTATTTCTTGCTGGCCGGCCTCGGGATGATCGTTTCATCCGTGCTGCTGTTTAAACAACGCTTGTCGGGTGCCTGGCTGTTCGCCGCTGTCATGCTGGCCAGCATTGTCTGGGCCCTGGTCGATGCCGGGCTGGTGTTCTGGCCGCTGGTTTCACGTCTGTTTGCCCTGGCTGTGTTGAGTCTGGTTGTGGCGCTGGTTTACCCGACACTGCTCAAAGCCAATGGCCTGAGCGGTAACGGGGGTTACGCGCTGAGCGCTGTGCTGGCCGTAGCCATCGTTGCCGGTGCCTGGGGGATGTTCCAGCCTCACGCGTCGATCGCGCCAACCGGTGATGGCCCGGGCCTGACCAAGGTCGATCCGGCCAACGCCCAGAAAGACTGGGCACATTACGGTAATGATGAAGGCGGCAGCCGCTTTGCTGCGCTGGACCAGATCAACCGCAGCAACGTGTCCAAGCTGGTTCCGGCCTGGACTTACCAGACCGGTGACGTCGCTGTCAGCAACGGCAACGGTGCGGAAGATCAGATGACCCCGCTGCAAGTGGGCGACAAGGTGTTTATCTGCACGCCGCACAACAACCTGATCGCTCTGGATGCCGACACCGGTAAAGAGTTGTGGAAAAACAACATCAACGCCGAATCGGCCGTCTGGCAGCGTTGCCGTGGTCTGGCCTATTTTGACGCCACTGCCGCAGTCACCCAGCCAACCGATGGCAGCACCCCGGCCGCCGCTGTGACAGTTGCTCCCGGCGCTGCGTGCCAGCGTCGCCTGCTGACCAACACCATTGATGCGCGCCTGATTGCTGTGGACGCGGACACCGGCAAGTTCTGCCAGGACTTCGGTACCAATGGCCAGGTTGATCTGAAAGCAGGGTTGGGTAATGTCCCGGACTCTTACTACCAACTGTCGTCAGCGCCGTTGATGGCGGGCACCACTGTGGTGGTGGGCGGTCGTGTTGCCGATAACGTGCAAACCGACATGCCAGGCGGCGTGATCCGTGGTTTCGACGTAATGACCGGTGCCATGCGCTGGGCATTCGACCCGGGCAACCCGCAAGACAAACAAGCACCCGCTGACGGCCAGACCTACGTTCGCAGCACGCCTAACAGCTGGGCGCCAATGTCGTATGACCCGCTGATGAACACCGTGTTTTTGCCGATGGGCAGTTCGTCCACCGACATCTACGGCGTGGATCGCACGGCACTGGACCACAAGTACGGCGCATCCGTGCTGGCTCTCAACGCCACCACCGGTGAAGAAAAGTGGGTGTATCAAACCGTCCACAATGATCTGTGGGACTTTGACCTGCCGATGCAGCCAACCCTGATGGACTTCACCACGGTGGACGGCAGCAAGGTGCCTGCGCTGGTGATCGGTACCAAGGCCGGGCAGATTTTTGTACTGGACCGCCATACCGGCAAGCCGCTGACCAAGGTTGAAGAAGTACCGGTCAAGGCATCCAACATCCCGAACGAGCCCTACTCGCTTACTCAGCCAAAATCGGTGGGCATGCCGCAGATTGGCGCGCAGACCCTGACTGAGTCGGACATGTGGGGTGCAACCCCGTTCGATCAGATGCTGTGCCGTATCTCGTTCAAAAAAATGCGCTACGAGGGCTTGTACACCGCACCGGGCACCGATGTGTCTCTGAGCTTCCCGGGCTCTCTGGGCGGCATGAACTGGGGCGGTATGTCGACGGACCCGGTACACGGCTTTATCTTCGTCAATGACATGCGTCTGGGGTTGTGGGTCCAGATGGTGCCTCAGCAAAAAGACGCCAAGGCTTCTTCCGGCGGTGAAGCACTGAACACCGGCATGGGCGCAGTACCGCTCAAAGGCACTCCGTATGCCGTGAACAAGAACCGCTTCCTGTCGATTGCAGGCATTCCGTGCCAGGCGCCGCCTTTCGGCACGCTGACGGCTATCGATATGAAAACGCAGAAAGTCGCTTGGCAAGTGCCGGTTGGCACCGTTCAGGACACCGGCCCGCTGGGCATCAAAATGGGCCTGCAGCTGCCAATCGGGATGCCGACACTGGGCGGGACACTGTCCACTCAAGGTGGTCTGATCTTTATCGCCGGGACCCAGGACTACTACCTGCGCGCCTTTAACTCGGCCAACGGAGAAGAGGCCTGGAAAGCCCGCCTGCCTGTGGGCAGCCAAGGTGGCCCAATGACCTTTGTGTCCCCCAAAACCGGCAAGCAGTACATCGTCATCACCGCCGGTGGTGCACGCCAGTCGGTTGATCGCGGTGACTATGTGATCGCTTACGCCCTGCCTGACCAGTAACAAAACGCCAGAACCGAAAAAGCCCGCTGCCACCTATTGGTGACAGCGGGCTTTTTTTATCCGCAGATTACGCCTTGCTCAACAACACCCGCGTGACCCGCCGCTCTTCAACCTCGACCACGGTCATGTTCCAGCCTTCCCAGGTCAGCTTGTCGCCCACCAGGGGCAGACGGTCCAGCATGCTCATGACCATACCGCCAAGTGTTTGATAGTCATCGGTGGCCTTGGCTGCAAAGCCGGTGTGCTGACGGATCTGGCTCAGGTTCAAGGCACCGCTCACCAGGTAGCCGTCCTCCCGGGTAACGATATTCGGACCTTCGATCTCGCTGGCATCAGGCAACTCGCCGGCGATGGATTCCAGAATGTCGGTCATGGTCAACAGGCCGATAAAATCACCGAACTCGTTCACCACAAACGCAATGTGCGTCGACTCTTTGCGCATCTGCTCCAGCGCATTGAGGATCGTGAAGCTGTCCAGCAAGTTGACGGCCTTGCGCGCCATGGCTTCCAGATCGGGTTCGTGACCGGCCAGCAGCTCTTTGAGCAGTTCCTTTTTGTGGACAAAGCCCAGCGGCTCGTCAACACGCCCGTCCCGGATCAAGGGCAAGCGGGAGTACGAAGAGTGCATCAGCGTTGTGCGAATGGTGTCTGCCGAATCCGCCAGGTCGATATGATCGATCTCGGCTCGTGGCGTCATCACCGTGCGAATCGGACGCTCCGCCAGTTGCAGCACACCGCTGATCATGACGCGCTCGCGGCGATGGAAGACTTCCTGGTCATTGCCGCCTTCCAGCATGTCAGCAATCTCCTCCCCCACCTCATCGGCACCCAGCGTACGACCGCCCAGCAAACGCATCACGGCATGGGCCGTGCGTTCACGCATGGGGCGGATGCCCTGCACGCTTTTCTTGCGTCGCGCACGGGCAATCTGGTTCAACACTTCGATCAGAATAGAGAAGCCGATGGCCGCGTACAGGTAGCCTTTGGGGATATGGAAACCCAGGCCCTCTGCAGTCAGGTTAAAGCCGATCATCATCAAAAAGCCCAGACACAGCATGATCACGGTCGGGTGGCTGTTGACGAAATTGGTCAGCGGCTTGCTGGCAATGATCATCAGGCCAATGGAGAACACCACTGCAATCATCATCACCGACAGGTGTTCAACCATACCCACTGCGGTAATCACCGCGTCCAGCGAGAACACCGCATCGAGCACCACAATCTGCGCCACGATCGGCCAGAACATCGCGTAACTCATCGTCGACGAGCGTTCGGCCACGTGCCCTTCCAGGCGTTCATGCAGCTCCATGGTGGCTTTGAACAGCAGGAACAAACCACCGAACAGCATGATCAGGTCTCGGCCGGAGAAGGACTTGTCGAAGACTTCAAACAGCGGCTGAGTCAGCGTCACCATCCACGAGATGCCGGCCAGCAGGCCCAGGCGCATCACCAGTGCCAGCGTAAGGCCAATCACCCGGGCGCGGTCGCGCTGCTCAGGCGGCAGCTTGTCCGCCAGAATGGCGATAAACACCAGGTTATCAATGCCCAGTACCAGTTCCAGCACAATCAGGGTCAACAGGCCGAGCCAGGCCGTGGGATCTGCAATCCATTCCATAGGTATCAGTCAATCTCACGAAGGTTCAGGGTTAACGAAGAGCGCGCACAGGCAAACGAAGCAACGGATGTGCTTTCGAAAAACGGAGGGCAGAAGAAAGGTGCTGCGCGCTCGATACCGATGATCAAGCGGGAGGGTGTGGCCGGCTGATAACAGCGACTGGGTGGTTCCTTGAGGGTGTTCATATAAACCTGTAGTGAATTGGGGATGCAATCCTACAGCCATTCCACACAATTCCTATATGCAGACTTATTACAAAATTTAACAAGTTACTCCCCTGCTGCTGCCCATTACTCGACCTGTTGTGCAAACCATTGCCACACGTGCGCACACGCCGGATGCGAGGCGGCAGAAGGCTGCAGGCACAGTGAGTAGTTGCCGCCGGTTTTCAGCGGCTCTCCGAACGGGATCACCAGCACGCCACGCTGAATGGACTCTGCAGCCAGTGTCATATCCGTGACAGCCACCCCCAGGCCACGGGCAGCGGCGTCCAGTGCCAACTCATCAAGGTTGAACGGGATATGCCTGTAGGCAGCCAATGGCTTGCCCCCGTTGGCTGCCAGCCAATCAATCCAGGCCTGCTGATCGGCCGAGCGATGCAGCAGCGCAAAGCGCACCAGATCGTCCATTGAGGTCAGCGGCCCCGTGGCCGGTGCGCATACAGGCACCAGTGCTTCGTCAAACAGCGCCATGCAGGCCGGGTCGCTGGAAGGCCGGGCCAGATAGAGGATATAGGCGTCGCTGTCGCTGGCCGGTTCGACAATTTCAGTCGCCACCGTCTCTATCGACAGGGCAATGTCCGGGTGTTGCAGGTAAAAGTCGCTTAGCTTTGGCAATAACCAGCGCACCGCCAGCGACACATGCATGCGGATGCGAAAGGGCCGCTGTTGCGGCGAAAGCCGGTCTTCAAGCGCTTTCAATTGCTCAAGAATGCTGCGGGCACTGGCGAGCACCTGCTCGCCTTCTGCGGTCATCCGCACGCTGCGGCTGGTTCTGGAGAACAGGGCGACGCCGAAGTGCGCCTCCAGTTGCTGGATCTTTCGACTGACTGCACTTTGGGTCAAACACAGTGTTTGCGCCGCATGGGTAAAACTGCCCGAGTCAGCAACCTCTACCAGCGCCTGCAAGCCTTGAAGTGATGGTACGTGGCGAACTTTATCCATGCGTTTTTAGCATCAATCAATGAATTTATAACGTTGGTTATATCACCCCGCCCGGCATAAATTCCAGCTATAGAGAGTGCAGCTCGATAGCAGTCATGCGATTAGTGCATGTATTGGGTACCGGCACCACGACCGTCAAGCGAGGTGAAACGTGAAGAATGAATGTGGCTGGATTGCCCTGGCAGGAAGTTCCCCCGGCCGTGATCACCTCAAAGGTCCCGAAAAAGCCGACTGGCTGATCATCGGCGGCGGTATCACCGGGCTGAGTGCAGCCCATTCACTGGCGCAGCTGCACCCCGAAGCGCGCATTGTTGTCGTCGACCGCCAGCGCGCAGCACAAGGGGCTTCTGCGCGCAATTCAGGGTACGCCGTGGCCCACGAAAACCCGGGTGACGGCGAGCTGATCGGCACCGGCGGGTTTGCCGGCTTTGCCGTGGACTCATCGATTGGCCAGGCGGCCGGCGATGAGGTGCGCATGCGGATTGCCCGCCACAACATTGATTGCGAGTACCGGGATTCGGGTTACTACTTTGCGGTAAACGATCCAGGCAAGCTGACCCATGTCGAGGCCAAACTCCAAACCCTGAGTGCCGTGGGCGCATCCGCGCAGTTTCTGGAAGGCGCGCAACTGGCACAAAAACTCGGCACCGGGCATTACCAGGCCGCGATCTGGTGCGGCAATGGCAACGCGTTGCTGCAGCCTGCGAAATACGTGAAGGGCCTCCTGGATGCATTGCCGGCCAATGTCACACTCTTTGAAAACACCGACATCACCGCACTGGAACGCTTGAGTGGCGGGCTTGTGCGGGCTCGCGGCACCCAGGGCAGCATTGAGGCCAGGCAAGTGCTGGTCTGCCTGAATGCCTTCATTCCCCGTGCCGGGATCACCAACAGCGCGACCTTCCCCATGGAACTCAGCGCCAGCCTGACCCGTCCGCTGACCGACAAGGAATACCAGGCCATCGGCAGTGTCGAACCCTGGGGCGTGCTGTCGACCCGTCCGCTGGGCGCCACGGTGCGCCTGACACCTGATCGCCGGGTGATGATCCGCAACACGGCGCAATACCGTACCCGGGATTTATCCACCCGTGATCTGTTGCAGCGGCGGAAACACCATGTACTGGGTTTGCAGCGGCGTTTCCCCGGGCTGGGCGAACAAGACATTCACTACACCTGGACCGGGCATCTGAGCGCCAGCCGCAGTGGTCAGCCTTACTTTGCCAAAGTCGAAGACGGGATTTATGCCGTGGCCGGGTGCAATGGCTCCGGTGTTGCCCGCGGCACCCTGTGGGGCCGCCTGCTTGCCGAACTGGCATCCGGCGCCAGCTCTGCGCTGTTGCAGTCGGTCATGGACCGGGCCCGGCCGGGCTGGCTCCCGCCCCGCCCGTTCTTCGATATCGGCGCCGTGCTGCGAATGCGCGTAGAGGCCGTCAGGGCCAAAACCGAAATCTGAAACCCCCTTGCCAGCCAAGAATAAAAGCTCCTTAAAAGGTGATTGGACATGCACATCAACACGGTTTCCCTTGCGGTCATGCTCGCAGCGTTTTCCACCGTCAGCCACGGGGACGAGAGCGTCAATATCTCCAACTGGAACGGCTATATTGCCGACGACACCCTGACCACGTTCACCAAAGAAACGGGGATCAAGGCCACCTACGACATCCATGACAGCAACGAAGTGCTGGAGTCCAAGTTGATGACCGGCAATACCGGTTATGACGTGGTCAGCCCTTCGAACCACTTCCTGTCCCGACTGATCAAGGCCGGCGCCATCCAGAAGCTGGACCGCAGCCAGTTACCGAACTGGAAAAACCTCGACCCGGTACTGATGAAGAAACTGGAAGTGAACGACCCGGGCAACCAGTATGGCTACCCCTACACGTGGGGCACGGCGGGGATTGGTTACAACGTAGAGAAGATCAAGGCGATCTTTGGCACCACTGATGTCACCCGGTCATGGAGCCTGTTTTTTGATGAGCAAAACATCAAAAAGCTCAGCCAGTGCGGTGTGGCGATCATCGACAACCCGACCCAGGTACTGCCGATCACCCTTAATTACCTGGGCTTGCCACACCATAGCCACGAACCGGAAGACTACAAGAAAGCCGAACAGGCGCTGTTAAAAATCCGCCCCTATGTTCAGTACTTCCACGCGTCCAAGTACATCAGTGATCTGGCCAACGGCAATATCTGTGCGGTGATCGGTTTTAACGGCGACGTCGTGCAGGCAGCGGCCAGCGCCAGGGAAGCCAAAAACGGGATCACTATCGCGTACTCGATCCCCAAGGAAGGCTCGACGCTGTGGCTCGACATGGTGGTCATGCCAAAAGGCGCGCCCCATGAAAAGAACGCCTACACCTACATGAACTACCTGCTGACCCCGCAAGTGATCGCCAATATCAGCAACCATATCCACTACGCCAACCCCAACCTTGCGGCGCACGCCGACCTGTCGCCGGACGTGAAGCAGGACCCGGCGATTTATCCGTCAAAAGAGGTGGTGGATACCTTGTTCACCGTAGAAGACCTGCCCGCAAAAATCGCACGCCTGAGCACCCGCTTGTGGACCAAGCTTAAAACCAATACCTGATCAACCAGGTTGGGCCCGGTCCCTGTGGGAGCAGGCTTGCCTGCGATGCGTACGACTCGGAGCAACATGCAGACCGCAGTGACGCCATCGCGGGCAAGCCCGGCTCCCACAGGTATTGCCGTGAGTTACTGAACGCTTACAACAAGAACCGGTCTGTCACATTGCGCCGCTCATTGTCATCACGCACGTCGTAACTGACGGTGGTAGCAATGTTGGCGTGGTGGGCCAGTTTTTGTGCGATGGACACGTCGTACTCTTCAATCACGCGGGTGATGAACGATCGCCGAAAGTCGTGGGGCATGATGTCGACCCCTACCTGCCTGCCCCGCTGCTTGGCGATGTAGTAGATCGCATGTTTGGTAATGCGTTCGCGGGTGATGTGGTTGCCGCGACGGATACGGTTAAACAGGAACTCGTCATCAGCGACGCCCTCGGGCAGGTTCGCCCGGCGAAACGCCAGCCACGCTTCAAGCTTTTCAAAGGCCCAGGCCGGGGCGAATTTGATCAGTTCCTTATTGCCCTTGCCCAGCACCTGCAAGCTGCGCTGTTCGACATCGACCTGGCAAAGATCCATGTTCACCGACTCGGACTTGCGCATCCCGGAGCCATACAGAATCGCAATGATCGCCGCATCCCTGAGCCCTTGTGGCCGCGGGTCTGCCCCACAGACATCCATCAATTCGCGAATCAGGTTCCGTCGCAGGTTGCGCCCCTTGATCAGGCGTGATCCCCCGCCGGCCTTGACCGCGCGCACCTTGAGCAAATGATCCTGGGTGATCAGGTTTTGCTGCCAGGCCTGGTTCATCACCCCGCGAATGGCGTTGACGTACAACGACGAGGTATTGGGCGCATAACCGTCCTCGCGCAACGCAGCCACCAGCGCCGTGATATGCCCGGGTTGCAAGTGATGCCAGGGGAATTGATCGATCGCGACATCTTCAACCCCCAGGCGATCTGCCGCGTCCTGCAAGACATAACGCATGGTCTGGCGGCTGGACGGCGCAAGGCGCTGAAGGTAAAGCGCCACAGGGGCTTGAACCTGATTTAACTCAATGGCTGAAACCAGCGTTACTGCAGGGTCAATAGTCGACAAAACCAATCTCGTACGGGCTGAAACACACCGTAATATAACCCATAGTCATGTTTTTCCCGTGCACTTATAGCGAATTGCCTAGCGTTCAAACCCCCGCGCCAGCATCAGGGCCACACCCAGCAGCATCAGCGCCGTGGCCCGTTGCAGCAGCACCTGGCGGGACGGACTTTGCAGCACCCGGCGAATGCGCTGACCGAAGTAGCAATACAGGCAGCCGCTGGCGAACTGCAACAGCAAAAAGGCCAGCCCCAGCACCACCAGGTCCTGCGCCCGGGTAGCACTGCCCTGCCCGGCGAACTGCGGGAACACGGCACTGAACATGACGATGGTCTTCGGGTTGGAAAAACCGGTGAGCAGGCCCTTGCCGAAACGCCCCTTGAAACCGCGGTCCAGGGTTGTAGTGCGATCCAGCGCCAGCCCGTTGCTGTTCCATTGGCGGTACGCCAGATACAGCAGATAGGCCACGCCGACATACTGGAGCGCGCGACTGATCAACGGATTGCCCTTGATCAGCTCGGCAAACCCCACGGCAAAAATCAGAATCGACACCAGATACGCCGCACTGGCGCCCAGTTGCACCGGCATGGAGCGCTTCAAGCCCTCCTGCATGCCAAAGCCCATCAGCAGCAGGGTCATCGGCCCGGGGCTGAAGGTCATGGTGGCGCAGAAGATAAGAAAATAAGAAAAGGAAACGAGTGTCAGTTGTGTGGCCATTGCGATCATTACATCCCGGAATCAGCGCTCGAACCTGTACGAGCGACGCGCCAGTCTAGGCAGGAGGCGTCTGGATGGGCAGATGAACCCCCTGCAAACTTTACCGACCTTTACTGGTAGCATGACCGGTAAAGTACGAGGCCTTGCATGCACCTACCTACCGTTTCGTTCCAACCCGGCATACCCAAGGTCCAGCAAATTGTCGATGCTCTGGGCCTGGCCATCGACCAGGGGGTGTTCAGCCCCGGCAGTAAATTACCCTCTGCCCGGGTCATGACCCAACACTGGGGCGTCAGCAAGTTCACCCTGATTGAGGCGCTGGATCGCTTGCGCGGGCAAGGCCGGATTACCTCCAGTCAGGGGCTGGGCTACTTTGTTGCGACTAAAACACCCCCCGCCAGACGCGCCATGGGACTTGACCTGTTACCGCAGGATTTGAGCAGTGTATTGCGCCGTTCGCTGACCGGCGCCAGCGGTGCCTTGCGTCCCGGGAGCGGGCATTTGCCTGAAAGCTGGCTGGAGTCCAGCGCCATTCGCGCCAACGTGCGCCAGCTCAGTCGCTCCCCGGCCTTGCGCCTGACCGGTTATGGCGATCCTGCGGGCTTTCTGCCATTGCGGCTGGCATTGCAGCAGAAGCTGTTGAGCCAGGGCATGGATGTCGGCATCGAGCAGATCATTACGACGGCCAATACCGTGCAGGCACTGGACATGCTGCTGCGCCTGCGGGTGCGCCCCGGCGATACGGTGCTGCTGGACATGCCGTGCTATTTCAACTTCCACGCCAACCTGGCCTTGCACGGCGTGCGCGTCGTGACCCTCGAGCGCACCGCCCAAGGGCTTGACCTGCACGCACTTGAGAGCCTGTTCATCCAGCACCGGCCGACGCTGTACCTGACCACCGGCCTGTTGCATAACCCGACCGGCCATTCTTTTACACCGAGCCAGGCATACGGGCTGCTGGAACTGGCCAAGCGTTATGAGTGCTCGATTATCGAAGACGATCTCTACGGTGACCTGCACCCCGAACCGCCCCCGCGTCTGGTAGCGCTGGCGGGTGTAGAACAAGTGACCTACCTGAGCGGTTTCTCCAAGACCCTCAGTGCCAACCTGCGGGTGAGCTTTGTGGTGGCCTCGCCGCAGATGGCGGCCGAGCTGACCCAGATGAAGCTGATGTGTGGCGGGATCACCTCGGAGATGCTCGAGCAGGTGGTGTGTTCGATGCTCAACGACGGCACCTATCACAAACACCTAAAGCGCGTGGTGCAAGGCCTTCTGGCCAGTGGTGCGCGGGTGGCCGGGTGGCTGCAGGGGCTGGGCTTCACGTTGAGCGTGCCCTGGGCGGGCGGCATGTTTATCTGGGCCACCCTGCCTGCCGGGCTGGATGCCGAAACCCTGGCACAGCAGGCGCTTGCCCGTGACCTGGTGCTCGCGCCGGGAGTGCTGTTCGGTTTTGATCCCGAGTTGCGCCGCAGCATGCGCTTCAACGTGGCCCATACCGACACACCCGCGGTCATGGCTGCCTTCGAGGCGTTGCTGGCTAACGCAATTTGAGCGGGTCCACCAGCCCGGCCGCGATGGCCATGCCCACCAGGTCCGGCAAGTGCTGCGCCTGCATCCGCTTCATTACCCGGGAGCGATACAGGTCGATGGTTTTGGGGCTCACCGCCAACTGCTCGGCAATTTCCCGGGTGGTGTAGCCCTTGACCAGGGGCAGGAATACATCCCGCTCACGGGGCGTCAGGCTCTGCAGGCGAGCGTCGAGTCGGGTCTGCTCCTGGCTGGCGGTTTGCTGCGTGTTACCGCCACTCAGTGCCTGTTGCACGCTGTCGAGCAGCAGCTGCTGGTTATAGGGCTTCTCGATAAAGTCATGGGCGCCCGCCTTGAATGCACGTACCACAATAGGCACATCGGCATGACCGCTGACAAAAATCACCGGCATCTTGATGCCGCGTTCTTGCAACGCCTGTTGCACGTTGAGACCTCCCATGGCCGGCATGCGCACATCCAGTACCACGCAGGCGCTGAGCGCAGGGTCGCAGGCATCCAGAAAGGCCTGGCCACTGGTAAACGCCAGCGCATTCAGGCCTACGGATTCCAGCAACCAGACCGTCGAATCAAGCATGCCCTGATCGTCATCCACCACGTACACCACAGTTTTCATGTTTATTCTCTTGTTGGTTTGAGTGACGCCATCAGGGGCAATGTGCAGCACATCATTAAACCTTCGGGCCGTGGCCGGGCGTCCAGTTCACCGCCAAAACCTTCGATGATGCTGCGGCTCATCGACAAGCCCAGCCCCAGGCCATCCACCTTGCTGGTGTAAAACGGCGTAAACAGCTGTTCAAGTTGCCCGGCACTCACGCCCGGCCCCTGATCCTGCACGCTGATGTGCAACACCCCGGCCAGTGCTTGCGCCTGCAAGGTAATTCGTGAGGGCTGGCCCGGGTGTTGTTCGGTATTGGCGTCTATGGCATTGCGCAACAAATTGAGCAACACCTGCTCCAGCAGCACCCGGTCGGCATACACCGGCGCCAGCTTGTCCGGTAATTGCTGCTCGATGCTCACGTTGCGCTCACGGGCTTCCCAGGCACACAGGCTCACGGCCTGACGCACCACCTCGCTGACATCCAGCGCCTGCAGGTTGCGTCGGCCCTTGCGCAAAAAACCCCGCAGCCGCTTGATCACTTCAGCGGCATGGTTGGCATGCAGGTTGATCCGTTCCAGCCCCCGGGCCACCCGCTCTACAGCCTCGGGGTTAGTGTCCAGGGTTTGCAGGTAACGCTGGCTGGCGTTGGCGTAATTGACCACCGCCGCCAGCGGCTGATTGATTTCGTGGGCAATGCCGGACGCCAGCTCCCCCAGGGTGATCAGCCGCGCCGTGTGGGCCATCTCGTCCTGATGATGACGCTGCTGGGCTTCACGCAATTCCCGTTCGCGCATGTCCCGGGCGACCAGCGAGAAGAACCGCTCGCCGGCCGTTGAACGATGGGCCAGCAACAGCAGCGACACCGGTACCGAAGGTTCGCCGTTCAATGGCAACAAACGGGTTTCACTGCTCCACAAGCCATGCTGCTCGGCACTGCTCCAGCCGCTGGATTCCAGCGTCGCCAGGGCCTGGGCGGGCAAAAACGCGGTCAGCGCAGGCATGCTCTGTGCAGGCTCCAAGCCGAGGATGCGGCGAGCGGCCGGGTTGAGGTAAGACACCCCGCCTGCCGGATCAATAAACAACACCGGGTCGGGGTTGGCTTCTACCACATCGGCCAGTCGCCGCTTGTTTTCTTCGGCCTGAATGCGCGCGGTTATATCCCGCGACACGCTGACCACTTCCACCACGGCCCCGGTATAGGTTTCACGTATTGCCCGGCTGGCAGTTTCAAACCACAGGTAATGCCCCGCTTGATGGCGAATGCGATACGTCATGGTGTGATAACCGTCCAGCGCCAGCGCATCGCGGGCCTGGCGCACCACCTGCCCCAGGTCGTGGGCATGGAACAGGCGCTGGGCCAATGTGCCGCGCAGGGTTTCGGGCCAATAGCCGAGCAAGGTCCAGGACGCCGGGGACGCATCCAGAAAGCGCCCGTCAGGGGTGTGCCGGGAGATCAGGTCTGTGGTGTTTTCGGTAATCAGCCGGTACAGGCGCCGGGCCCTGGCCGCTTCACGCCCCGCCAGCAATTCCGTGCTCGCTTCACGTCCGCGTGCCACAACGCATTGGCTGTCGGGGTCAGGGATCAGCGTCCACAGCCAGACCTGCTCGTTGCATTGCGCCTCTACCTGCTCAATGGCCCTGCCCTGTTGCAGGCAGGCACGGATCAGTTCGCGAATATTATTCGGCAGCAAGCTGCTGACGTGACTCAGCGGCTTGCCCGCCAGCAAAACGGTCAACGCCCGGTTCACCGTCAGCGCCAGCCCGTCTGCGTCGAGCACCACAGAAGGTTGGGGGTCATACGTCATCAAGGCAATCGGCATGGTGCATCCTGCGTCGGGGCAAGGTATTTAATATAGTACAACTACTATAGTGCTTAGGTATTACTTCCACATCAAACCCGGAGTGGGCTATAAGTCAGACCGGACATCAAACTGACCCGATCGCCACTGGCAGAACGGGCAGCCATAGAGCTAACAATCAGCCACCGGAATGACCCTCATGTCGATTTTTGAGCACGGCCTTGAGCCGTCTGCCGTAAACCATATTGCCCTGTCTCCCCTGAGCTTCATCGAACGCACCGCCAGCGTCTACCCCGATTACCCTGCCGTGATTCACGGCTCGATCCGCCGTACCTGGGCGCAGACCTACAGCCGTTGTCGCCGCCTGGCCTGTGCCCTGGCCGGGCGCGGGATTGGCAAGGGCGATACCGTGGCGGTGATGCTGCCCAATATCCCGGCCATGCTCGAAGCGCATTTCGCCGTACCCATGATCGGCGCAGTGCTCAATGCCCTCAACGTACGCCTGGACGCCGAAGCCATCGCCTTCATGCTCGCCCACGGTGAAGCCAAGGTGTTGATTGCCGACCGTGAATTCCATGACGTGATCCATGCCGCTGTCGCCATGCTTGACCATCCGCCGCTGATCATCGATGTCGATGACCCGGAGTACGGTGAAGGCCAGCCGGTCAGCGCGCTGGATTATGAAGCGGTGCTGGCCGAAGGCGACCCCGGGTACGACTGGCAGTGGCCAGCAGATGAATGGCAGGCCATTGCGCTCAACTACACCTCTGGCACCACGGGCAACCCCAAGGGCGTGGTGTACCACCATCGCGGTGCCTACCTCAATTCACTGGGCAACCAGATGGTCTGGGCCATCGGCAACCATCCGGTATACCTGTGGACCCTGCCGATGTTTCACTGCAACGGCTGGTGCTACCCGTGGATCATCACCGCCCTGGCCGGCGTGCATGTGTTCCTGCGCCGGGTTGACCCGCAAAAGATCCTTAACCTGATCCGCGAGCATCAGGTCACCCACATGTGCGGCGCTCCGATTGTGCTCAACGCGCTGGTCAACATGCCCGAATCGGCCAAGGCTGCCATCGACCACCCGGTGCATGCGATGGTCGCCGGCGCCGCGCCACCGGCCAAAGTGATTGGCGCCGTTGAGGAAATGGGCATCAAGGTGACCCACGTGTATGGCCTCACCGAGGTGTATGGCCCGGTGACCATCTGTGCCTGGCATGACAAGTGGGACAAGCAGCCTCTGGCCGAGCGGGCACAGATCAAATCCCGTCAGGGCGTGCGCTACCCCACGCTGGAAGGCGTGATGGTGGCCGACCCGAAAACCATGATCCCCACTCCCCGTGACGGTGAAACCATGGGCGAGATTTTCATGCGCGGCAACACGGTGATGAAGGGCTACCTGAAGAACCCCAGCGCCACGGCCGAAGCCTTCGAGGGTGGCTGGTTCCATACCGGCGACCTGGCTGTGTGCCACCCGGACGGCTACGTAGAGATTCGCGACCGCCTCAAGGACATCATCATTTCCGGTGGCGAGAACATCTCCACCATTGAGGTTGAAGGCGTGCTCTATCGCCACCCCGGCGTCATGGAGGCCGCAGTGGTTGCCCGCCCGGACGAGAAATGGGGCGAAACCCCCTGTGCGTTCATTACCCTCAAGGCCGATCACCAGCAGGTGCGCGAAGTGGAAATCATCGCCTTTTGCCGCGAACACCTGGCCGGCTTCAAGGTCCCGCGAACCGTGGTTTTCACCCTGTTGCCCAAGACCTCGACGGGCAAGGTCCAGAAGTACGTGCTGCGCGACATGGCCAAAGCGCTGTAATCGCGCCACCTGAATCAACGGTGGGAGCGGGCTTGCTCGCGATGGTATCGCCACGGTTATCCAGACTAACCGTGTTGACCCAATCGCGAGCAAGCCCGCTCCCACAGGGAATCTTTTGCCAGAATAAGAGACTTCACATGCCTGAATTCAATGCCCCGCTTCGCGACATGCGCTTTGTCCTGCACGAACTGTTCGAGGCCCCCGCACTCTGGGCCCGGCTGCCCGCACTGGCCGACCATGTAGACGCCGGCACCGCCGATGCAATTCTCGAAGAAGCCGCCAAAGTCACCGGCCAATTGATTGCCCCCCTCAACCGCAGTGGCGACGAGGAAGGCGCCCGATGGCTGGCCGGCCAGGTCAGTACGCCCGCGGGCTTCAAGACCGCCTACGACACTTACATCGAGGGGGGCTGGGTTGGCCTGTCAGGCAACCCCGAGTTCGGCGGGCTTGGCATGCCAAAGATGCTGGCCGTGCAATTCGAAGAGATGCTTTATGGCGCCAACTCCAGTTTCGCCCTGTATTCGGCGCTGACCTCGGGTGCCTGCCTGGCCATTGACGCTCACGCCAGCGACGCACTCAAAAGTACCTATTTGCCACCGATGTACGAAGGCCGCTGGGCCGGCTCCATGTGCCTGACCGAAGCCCATGCCGGCACTGACCTGGGGATTATCCGCACCCGCGCCGAACCGCTGCCGGATGGCAGTTTCAACCTCAGCGGCAGCAAAATATTCATTACTGGCGGCGACCAGGACCTGACCGAAAACATCATCCATCTGGTGCTGGCCAAGCTGCCGGATGCTCCTGCCGGCCCACGGGGCATCTCGTTGTTTCTGGTACCCAAGGTGCTGGTCAATGACGATGGCTCACTGGGCCAGGGCAATGCGCTGAGCTGCGGTTCCATTGAACACAAAATGGGGATCAAGGCTTCGGCCACCTGCGTGATCAACTTTGACGGCGCCCGCGGCTGGTTGATCGGCGAAGCCAACAAGGGCCTGGCGGCCATGTTTACCATGATGAATTACGAGCGCCTGTCGATCGGCATTCAGGGCATCGGCTGCGCCGAGACCTCTTATCAGAACGCCCGCACCTATGCCCGTGAACGCCTCCAAAGCCGCGCACCGACCGGGGCAGTGACACCGGATAAAATCGCCGACCCGATCATCGTGCACCCCGATGTGCGCCGCATGCTGTTGACCATCAAGGCCATGACCGAAGGCGGCCGGGCCTTTGCCAGTTATGTGGGCCAGCAACTGGACCTGGCCAAGTTCTCTGCCGACCCCCAGGAGCAACAGACCGCCAGTGCTCTCGTGGCCTTGCTGACCCCGGTGGCCAAAGCCTTCTTTACCGACACCGGGTTCGACAGCTGCGTGCTGGGCCAACAAGTGTTCGGTGGTCATGGGTACATTCGTGAGTGGGGTCAGGAGCAATTGGTGCGTGATGTGCGCATTGCACAGATTTACGAAGGCACCAACGGGATTCAGGCCCTGGACTTGCTGGGCCGTAAAGTGATTGCCAATGGCGGCGTGACCCTGCGCCTGTTTACCGCGCAGATTCGTGACTTCGCCACACGGCCCGACAAACCCTACGCCAGCGAATTGCTGGAGGCTGTGCAGCGGCTTGAGGACATCAGCGACTGGCTACAGGCACGAGCCTTGAGCAACCCCAACGAAACGGGCGCCGCCTGTGTCGAGTACCTGCACCTGTTCGGCTATGTAGCCTACGCCTGGCTTTGGGCACGCATGGCCGATGTGGCGCAAAAATCGCTGGATGCCGACCCGGCGTTCTATGCCGCCAAACTGGCCACCGCCCGGTTCTATTTCAGCCGTTTGCTGCCGCGTACCTTGAGCCTGGAGCAGGCGATCCGGGCTGGCAGCGAGTCGCTGTTCGAACTCGATGCTGCGCACTTTTAAACCCGCCAAATAAAACGGCGACCCTTAAAGGGCCGCCGCAGGGTGTTGCACCATTGCTCCGGGCTAAAGGCTCAGCTCGTCCAGCAACAACACTTCGCGATGCGCCAGCAAATCACCTACGGCGTGGGCCATCGCCTGATAGTGCGGGGTCGTTTTGTGGTGTTCGATGGCGTCCATGTCCGCCCAGCCTTCAATAAACACAAAGCATTCAGGGTCACTGCGATCCACGTGCAAATCATAGAAGCGACAGCCAGGCTCGGCGCGCGAGCCTTCTACGCAGGCGCGCAGTGCCTGCTCGACGGTTTTGCCATGCCCTGGCTTGGCACGCAATGTGGCAACGATTTTGATGATGTGGGACATATCTACTTCCTGCAGCATGCTGTGGCTTAAGCGCCCAATAGTTGCGCGATTTTATCCTTGATCAAGAGCCTTTGCTCCTTGAGCTTCTTCAGCACGTCATCAGGGACGCCTATGGCATCGTTGGCTTCGGCTTCAACGACTTCGGCATCTTTTTCGCTGTACTGGATAAACAGCTGGTTCAGATGAGCGTTTTCGCTGCGGAATTTGCTGACTGCATCCTTAGTAAGCCCCAGGTCCTGTAACAAGTCGTGCTTGACTGGCATATCTACACCTCATGGACATTTCAGTTGCGGGGGTCAGGCTCTGAGGGCGAGCCCGATCAGAAATATTCAGTTCACGTTGAACCCACCTAATCAATAGCACGCAATAGGTCGCTCAGAAAGCCAGGCGAGCACTTTAGTGCCCCCTGCCCCCAACCTTCTCTGGCGTCTTACACCCGTATGCACCCAAGGCACGGGCTGAATCCCTGCCCGGCCTACAGGAGGCGCCAATTTAATGACTAAAAAATCCAAGGCGTTAATATTTTGACATTTAGTGCCAGAAATCATGTGTTTGGGGATTTTCCGGTGATAAGATGACTTCTTTAATACACGTCGCGGACTGTAGTACTACGCTTGTTTTAGAAAATGTAGACCGTGCACCTCTAAAAAAAATCAAATGGGTCAGACTTGCTAATCCGATGGTGGCCATATGATTGGCACCATTAACCAGTTGACCCTCAAAGCCATCTCGCATTGTTCCTCAGGGACATCAGCGACACAGGCTTTGAAACATGCTTTTCCCCGGGGGGAGATGACGCTTGGTTCCTATCAGTTTGTCCATACATGGATTTCTGGATCAACAAGTCCAGCTGCGTGCAGGCGGTTTATATTGGGTCACGGTGGATCAGCCGGATGACGCAAAACTGCTGGCCCGGCAATTTATTGAACAGATCCCGGAGTACGTACCCGCCACGCTGATTGCCGGCGCCGGCTCGGTGCAAGACATCATCCGCGACCTTGCTCCCGACCTCGGCCCCGACAAGCTCAAGCTGTTCGAAATCGGCAAAAAGGTCATCGAGCCCGGGCTGGCCACGCTGACCCGTGACCTTAGTCGTGCGCGCATTGTCCCTTCAAGTCAGCTCCTGCTGATCCTGCCAGCAAGCAGCTGGGGTGACAGCACCAAGGCGTCCCAGCTGCAACGCTGGTGTGAGCGCATATGCGCGTGGCTGCTGGAACGCAATGCAACACTACTGGTAATCACCTACGGCGAAGCGGCACTGCTGCATACCGAGCTGCTGCAACTGAACCAGACCCTGGCCGGTTTGAGCCGCCTGTATCGCTACAACGGCGATGTGCGCTACCACTTGCACTTCTGGCATAACGAGCTGGGCGTCACTGCCGGTCAGGAGTTCAAGCTCTCGGACCAGGGCAATGCCCTGGCCCTGATCCCGCAAACCGAGGTCGACACCCAACCCCGGGTCGCTGACGATCAGCACGTGTACCTCGCCGAGCGCACCGTGCTGGAAGGCGCGCCATCGATGTCCAAGCACTGGTACCTGTTCGAGAGCCGCGAAGCATTGCTTGAGGCCGGCCAAACAGCCCGTGCCGCCACCATCATTGTGGGTATCGACAACAGTTACCAACTGCTGGAACTGGCGCAACAGCTGCACGACCTGCGCGAACAAAGCGGCCCCGAGCTGAAGATCGTGGTACGGGAAATGGAACCCTCCGTACGCTACCGCGATGAACGTCTGCTGCTGGCGTGCGGGGCCAACCTGATTGTTCCCCACGGCACCCTGCTCTCACGATTTTTAAGCATGATCGAAAGCATCCAGGGTCAGCGCTGGCAATACAGCCAGAACATCGATTTCGAGACACTGCTTGAACGCCAGCGCCCGCCGCAGATTCGCGGTCTGATCAGCCCCCGTGATTTCTATGAAGCCGTGGCGCAGATCTATAAAGACAGCTCGGGCGAAGTCACCCATCAGCTGATGAAATTCCAGCCGGTTCCGGGGCTTGGCGAAGAGCTGTTTTTGAATCAGATGTGCCTGCGCCGTTTCGGTGACATTGCCTGCCTGCTTGGCGGCGAGTTGTACCTGTTCCTGTTTGCCTGCCGCGCAGACGGTCTGGATCCGGCCCTGGGCAATATCTGCCGCCTGCCCTGGCGTGACATGTTCACTGAGCGCCGGGTTCTGAGCGGGTTATCCGACCTGCCTGCGGAAGTCTTCATGCAGGCCGGGCCGGTACCGTCGTACTTGCATATCCCCGTCGAGAGCCCGGCAATCGTGCCAATGGCCGGCGTCAGTGAACGTGCACCACTGGCCCCTCAAAGAATAACGCTGCCTATCAGTGAGCCACAGTCATGACGTTTGCAGAGCTGATTGATGTCATCGCATTGACCTGCGTGGTGACCGTACTGCTGACGCTGTTTTCACAGCGCATACGAATAGCCCTGAAGAATCATTTCGGGCAGTACCTGTCACCTCGTTACATGAAATCACGCGGCGTTCGACGTCGTGTGCCTGCCAGCCCTGCTCAGAGAACGCCTGATGAGTCTGTTTAAGCCTGACGCCCCGGCGCAAAAAATTGCTGGCCCCTGGCGCGGCCTGGGCGCCTGGAACCTGTATTTTCTCGCCAAATTCCTGCTGGCCTGGACGGGCCATCTGAATTTTCAGGTCCTGCCCAACCTGATCTTTGCCGTGGTGTTGCTGATACCTGTTGCTCACCCGATGTTGCGCCGTGTGCGCACGCTGATTGCCATCCCTGTAGCCGTGGCCCTGTTGTATCAGGACACCTGGTTCCCGCCGTTCAGCCGCTTGCTGGCGCAGCCCGGGGTACTGGATTTCTCGTTCGACTATATTGTCGAGCTGCTGGGGCGCTTCATCGACTGGCAAGTGTGCGCCATGTTGTTGCTGTTGATCGTCGGCTACATGTTCCTCAACCAGTGGGTGCGCCTGACCACACTCACCCTGCTGGGCTTTGCCTGGCTCGGCATGGGCAACCTGCAATGGCTGCTGCCACCTACGGCCGCGCCACTGATGGCCGGCACCCAGACAACATCGGGCACTACAACCAGCAGCGCAGGCGAGCCCGATGATGCGACGCTCAACGGTTACCTGGACAAGTTCTACCTCAGCGAATCGACCCGCAAGGTCGAGTTCAAGGAACCCGCAGTCAAGCCGCCACCCTTTGATCTGTTGGTGATCAACATTTGCTCCATGGCCTGGGACGACCTGGATGCAGTGGGTTTGCGTGACAACCCGCTGTTTGGCCAGATGGACGTGATTTTCGACAACTTCAACTCAGCCACGGCGTACAGCGGCCCTGCCGCTATCCGGTTGTTGCGCGCCAGTTGTGGCCAGACATCCCACACCCAACTGTACAAGCCACCGGCAGACCAGTGCCTGTTGTTCGACGACTTGCGCAAACTCGGATTTACCGACGAGCTGATGCTCAACCACACCGGGGCATTCGACGGTTTCCTTCAGGAAGTTCGCGAACAGGGCGAACTGCCGCCACCGGCACTGGGTGTTACCCCGCCAGGCCTGCCGCGCAACTACGTCGGTTTTGACGGCTCGCCGATCTGGCGCGACCGTGATGTGTTGAGCAAGTGGTGGCAGCACCGTATCGCCGAAGACTCGCCCAACATGGCGCTGTTCTACAACACCACCAGTTTGCATGACGGCAACCGGCGAGTGCTGGCCGACGGCGGCACCCAACCTGCCGACTACAGCAGCCGGGCGCAGATCCTGCTCGATGACCTCAATGCCTTCCTTAAAGAGCTTCAAAAAAGCGGTCGTCGCGTAGTAGTGGCTATCGTTCCCGAGCATGGTGCAGCGCTGCATGGCGACCGGATGCAAATTGCCGGCATGCGCGAAATTCCGAGCGACTCCATTACCCATGTGCCGGTGGGCATCAAGCTGATCAACATGGGCGACAACGCGCAAACCGCACCGGTTCACGTCACCGAGCCAAGCAGTTACCTGGCAGTGGCAGAGATCATTTCCCGGCTGTATGCCGACCCGGCGCTCAGTAATGGCCAGAACGTGGAGTGGTCCAAGCTGCTTACCGACCTGCCACAAACCCCGAAAGTATCGGAAAACTCAGGGACAGTTGTGCTCGATTACAACGGCAAGCCCTATGTGCGAATCAAGGAGAACGGTGGATGGCTACCCTACCCACAGCGGTTCAAATAAGTGCCGATATCCTTTCGCGCAAAGAGCGAGCCGATGACATTGCACGCCTCAAGTCGATGATGGAATTGCACGCCCTGGATTATGTCGACGTGTCGGCGAACATGGAGCTGTTGCAGGCCTTCGAGCGCTGGCCGTTGCTGGCCTACCTGGAATCACGCTACAAGCAGCCTCTGGATCTGCAAAAAGACCCGGAGCAAGCCCCATGATTGCAATGAGTTTACGTGGCGTTCGCGGTGGCGTAGGGACCAGTTCGACTCTGGCGGCCCTGGGGTACGCGTTGCATGAGCTGGGCCAGAAAGTCTTGCTGGTGGACATGTGCCCGGAGAACTCCCTGGGCCTGCATTTCAACCTGGACCTGGCTCCGCAAGAGGGCTGGGCCCGTGCAACCCTGGACCGGCAGCCCTGGCACGAGCATGCCTGGAGTGTTGAACCCGGCCTGTGCGTGCTGCCCTACGGGCAGCTGGAACCGGCGCAATACAGCCAGCTCGACACCATGCTGCTGGAGCAGCCTCAACTCTGGAGCCAGCGCCAGGCCGCGCTGGGGAATGCCTTTGACTGGGTACTCTTCGATTTGCCGCAGCGTTTGCCGGGGCATGTGGCCAACCCGCACTGCGACCTGTCCATCATGGTGCTCAATGCCGATGCCGCGTGCCATGTGCTATTGCAACCGCAACTCGCGCAGACGCCACTGTTCCTGATCAACCGTTACGATGCCGCCAGCCAGCTGCAACGCGATCTGGTACTGATCTGGCAACATCGTTATGCCCATGCTCTGGTCCCCTTGAGCCTGCACGCCGACGAAGCCATGGGCGAAGCCCTGGCCAGAAGCGAGCCGGCCGGCCGTTATTCGCCGGGCAGCCTGATTGCCCACGACATTATCAGCCTGGCCAGTTGGTGCCTGCTGCGTGGCAGGCGAGCGGGAGGCATACATGGCTGAGCGCTGGTTCCCCTATACCTACCTGCGGCGTGAGCAGAACTGCACACGTTTGACCGCCTTCATCCTGGCCGTGATTCAGGCCCTGGGCTGGATTTTCCTGCGCCTTGAGTCGCCCAACTGGAAGGCCCTGCGTGAGCAGCGGCGGCGTCTGTACCCGCACTTGGCCGACAAGCGCTCCACCATTGGCGACCCGTTGCGCTACGTTGTGCAGACCCTGTGGTTGCTACTGGTGCGCACCCCCGACCAGACCCGCGTGGTGGGCCGCCAAAGTTTCCGCTCACGCCTTGGCTCGGCACTTTCGGCCTTGCTGACAATCGTGCAACGCCCGTGGAACTTGCTGTCCAACTCTTTTGAACGGCTGCCTGAAGCCATCGGCCCGCAAGTGAATAAAGGCTCCCATTGGTGGAACAACATGCGCTGGCCGGTGCGCAAGGTGCTTTACATCGCCATTGGCGTACTGGCCCTGGCGTTGATTCTGCTCTGTATCACCGAGCCTTTCGGTTATCTGGCGCAGTTGGTCTTCGTCGTATTGTTGTGGGTGCTGGCCATGCTGGTGCGGCGCATGCCGGGGCGTTTCCCGACACTGCTGATGATCGTGTTGTCCGTGATTGTCTCGTGCCGCTACCTGTGGTGGCGCTACACCTCGACCCTGAACTGGAACGATAACCTGGACCTGGTCTGCGGCCTGATTCTGCTGGTGGCCGAAACCTATTCCTGGTTGATCCTCTTGCTGGGCTACGTACAAACCTCCTGGCCGCTGAACCGCAAACCGGCGCAACTGCCCCCGGACACTGAGCAATGGCCGGTGGTGGATCTGCTGATCCCGACCTACAACGAGGAGTTGTCCGTGACCCGTGGTACGGTCTACGCGGCCCTGGGTCTCGACTGGCCAAAAGACAAGTTGCGCATCCACTTGCTCGATGACGGCAACCGCCCAAGCTTCAAGACCTTTGCTGATGAAGTGGGCATCAACTATATCGCCCGCACCGATAACAAGCATGCCAAGGCCGGCAACCTCAACCATGCGCTGACCTTGATCGACGGCGACCTGGTGGCGATTTTCGACTGCGACCACATGCCTGCCCGCTCCTTCCTGCAATTGACCGTGGGCTGGTTTCTGCGCGATCCGAAACTGGCGCTGGTGCAAACCCCGCACCACTTCCTGTCGCCGGACCCGTTCGAGCGCAACCTGGGCACGTTCCGTAACCGCCCCAACGAAGGCGAGCTGTTCTACGGCCTGATCCAGGACGGCAACGACATGTGGAACGCCGCGTTTTTCTGCGGCTCATGCGCCATCGTGCGCCGCAGCGCCATCGACTCCATTGGCGGCTTCGCTGTCGAGACTGTTACCGAAGATGCGCACACCGCCTTGCGCTTGCACCGCAACGGCTGGACTTCGGCCTACTTGCGCATCCCCCAGGCTGCCGGCCTTGCGACCGAAAGTCTGTCCGCGCATATCGGCCAGCGCATCCGCTGGGCCCGGGGCATGGTGCAAATCTTCCGTACCGACAACCCGCTGCTGGGCAAGGGCCTGACCATCTTCCAGCGCATCTGCTACACCAACGCCATGATGCACTTTCTGGTGGGGTTGCCGCGCCTGGTGTTCCTCACCGCGCCCCTGGCCTTTCTGGTGCTGCACGCCTACATCATCTATGCCCCGGCGGTGATGATCCTGCTGTACGTGTTGCCGCACATGATCCACGCCAGCCTGACCAACTCACGGATGCAGGCGCGTATCGCCAGACATTCTGGGGCGAGGTCTACGAAACGGTGCTGGCCTGGTACATCGCGCGGCCGACCACCGTGGCCCTGTTCAGCCCTTCGCGGGGCAAGTTCAACGTCACGGCCAAGGGCGGCATGATGGAAGAGAACCAGTTCGACTGGCAGACCGCCAAACCCTATCTGGTGCTGTCGCTGCTCAACGTGCTCGGCCTGGGTTTTGCCGTCTGGCGCCTGTTTACCGGGCCCAGGGACGAGATCTTCACCATCATCGTCAGCGTGCTGTGGGTGGTTTACAACCTGCTGATCATCGGTGCCGCCGTTGCGGTGGCGGCCGAAGTGCGCCAGGTGCGCAACACCCACCGGGTACTCACCCGCTTGCCGGGCGCGATCAGACTGAACGATGGCCACAGCTACCCCTGTGAGCTGGTGGACTACTCGGATGGCGGGGTTGGCTTGCAACTGAGCCAGCCACAACAACTGCCCGTCGGAACGCCGGTGTCGCTGATCCTTCAGCGGGGCAACCGCGAGTTTGTGTTTAACGGCATTTTGACCCGTTCGCGCGACATGTTCATGGGCCTGAGCTTTGCTCAATTGCCACCCGAACAAAAAATCGCATTCGTTCAGTGCACCTTTGGCCGCGCCGATGCCTGGCTGGATCACAACAGCGGGTTTGAAGCCGACAAGCCGATCCAGAGCCTCAAAGAAATTCTCGCCCTGGGCGTCAAAGGCTATTACCGCCTTTATGAATACTTGCCTGAGTGGGTCCGCGTCATTGCACGACCTTTCTTGCGCGTTCTTCAGTGGCTGGGCAGCTTTTTGCCGCGCATGCCCACATCCACCCCCCTTATCTCCCGGCCAGTGAGCAGATCATGAGTCGTCTAACTAAAAAATCTATCTTCGCCAGCCTCGCGCTGATGACCTTCGCCTCACAGCTGATGTCGGCCCCCTTGCCGCTGCCGGGCAATTTGCCTGCGGCCACACCGGTGCCCAACACCGGGTTTGCCCAGACGGACCAGACGCTGCCGAGCTGGCCGGTCACTTATACGTTTGAGCAACTAGGGCGCGCCTCTGACAGCTTGTTGCTGGGTATCAGCAGCGCCGAACAGGTGGAATTCAGCCTGCGACGTGACCGGATCGCCAGTGATGCCAGCCTGCAGCTGGAGTACACCCCTTCGCCGGCACTGATCCCGACGATTTCACATATCCGGGTTTACCTTAACGACGTGCTGATGGGCGTAGTGCCGATCGAGAAAGATCAGCTCGGGCGTAAAACCACGCAAAAAATGGCCCTTGATCCGCGACTGATCTCGGACTTCAACCGGGTACGCATGGAGTTTGTCGGTCACTACACCGACATATGCGAAGACCCGGCCAACAGCACCTTGTGGGTCAATATCAGCCGTGGCAGCGGCATCACCCTGCAAGAGCAGGCGCTGAGCGTGCAAAACGACCTGGCGTTTTTCCCGCTGCCCTTCTTCGACCCACGCAACAGCAGCAAACTGGAACTGCCGTTTGTGTTCGCCGCCAACCCGACCCTGGGCGAACAGAAAGCGGCCGCCATCCTGGCCTCGTACTTCGGTAGCCAGTCCAACTGGCGCGGTGCGCACTTCCCGGTGTTGCTCGATAACCTGCCGGGTGTACAAAGCAAGGACGCGATCCAGCCGACCGTAGTGTTCGCCACCAACGATCACCGCCCGGCCTTTATGAGCGACCTGGAGAAATTCCCGGCCGTGACCGCCCCCGTGGTCGAGATGATCGATCACCCGGACGCGCCGTACAGCAAGATCCTGCTGGTCATGGGCCGTAACGAAGAGGACCTGGCCACCGCCGCCAAGGCGCTCGCCCTGGGCGGTCACCTGCTGCGCGGCTCACGCGTGACCATCGACAAGGTCGAAGAGCTGCAACCGCGCAAACCTTACGATGCCCCGGCATGGATGCGTACCGACCGGCCTGTACGCTTTGCCGAACTGATCACCTACGCTCAGCAGTTGCAAGTCAGCGGGCTGCAACCGCGCCCGATTACCCTGGACATCAACCTGCCGCCCGACCTGTTCGTATGGCGCAACCAGGGCATCCCGCTGCGCACCCAATACCGCTACACCGCGCCGGCGAACAGTGATGACTCGAACCTGAGCATCAGCCTCAACGACCAGTTCATCACCAGCCTGCCGCTCAAGCGCAAAGACACCAGCAACCTCGAAGAACTGCGTCTGTCGGTGCTGTCCAACGACACCGCCAACGTCAATGACAAACTGATCGTACCTTCGCTCAAGATCGGTGACCGCAACCGCCTGCGCTTCGACTTCAATTTCGCCAGCACCATGGGCAGCTCCCAGCGCGACCGTTGCCAGACCATCCTGCCGACCAACACCCAAGCGATCATCGACGAAGACTCGACCATCGACATGTCCGGTTATCACCACTACCTCAGCATGCCGGACCTCAAGGCATTCGCCCGCAGTGGCTTCCCGTTCAGCCGCATGGCCGACATGTCCGAATCCATCGTGGTGGTACCGTCCAAAAGCACACCGACCCAAATCAGCACCCTGCTTGAAACCGTGGCCAGCATTTCTGCCCGCACCGGCTATCCGGCCTTCGGCGTGCGCTTGAGCGATGACTGGCAAACGGCGTCCAAACAAGATGCCGACCTGCTGCTGGGCGAATTGGCCCCGGACCTGCGCGACAACCCGGACCTGAACGTGCTGCTGCAACGCCAGCGCGACATGCTGGTGCAGCCTTACGGCACCACCCCCATCGACGCGAACAATCGCCGCAGCCTGAAACCTGACGCCCGCAACCAGCCTGCCAACAAGGTTGAAGTGACGGCCCAGGCGCCGATTGCGGCAATCGTGGGCATGCAGTCGCCTAGCCACAACCAGCGCAGCATCGTGGCGCTGCTGGGCAATGATGATGCCGACTACAACCTGTTGCGCGAAGTGATGGGTGACAGCGGCAAGCTGGATGCCATCTCGGGCTCCGTCGCACTGGTGCGCAGCAGCGGTGTTTACAGCCAGTTGGTGGGCGATCAGTACTTTGTCGGCAACCTGCCGTGGTACCTGCTGCTGTGGTACCAGCTGTCCGAGCACCCGGTACTGCTGGCCGTGCTGGCCGTTATCAGCGTGATGCTCACTGCGTTCCTGCTGTGGCGTGCCCTGAGCTGGGCGGCCAACCGCCGTCTGCACAAGCATGACTGAGGCCATGGGACGATTGGCGGCACTCGCCCTGACTTCAGCCCTGGGCTGCGCACCTCTGGTGGCGAGTGCGGCGGCCTGTGACTGGCCGGCCTGGGACAGCTACAAGGGCGCCATGATGAGCGCCGACGGACGCATCATTGATGGCTCGTCGGCGAAAATGGTCACCACGTCCGAGGGCCAGAGTTACGGGCTGTTTTTTGCCTTGCTGGCCAACGACAAGGAGAGCTTCGCCAGCATTCTTGAATGGACCCGCAACAACCTGGCGGGCGGCAACCTTGAAGCGCATTTACCGGCGTGGCAATGGGGGCTGGGCAAAAACGGCAAGTGGCAGATCCTGGACCCCAACAATGCCAGCGACGCCGATCTGTGGATCGCCTACAGCCTGCTTGAAGCCGGTCGTCTGTGGCAGTTGCCGGAGTACGTGACACTGGGCCAAAACCTGCTCTGGCGCAGTGCGGCACAAAGCCTGCGCAAAATGCCCGGGCTGGGCCTGATGCTGTTGCCGGGCGATATCGGTTTTGACGGCCCCAAAGGCTGGCGCCTGAACCCCAGCTATTTGCCGCCGCAACTGCTGGCACGCTTTGCCCGGATCTCACCCATCTGGGCGGAACTTGGGCGCAATCAGCAGCGCATGCTGATCGAGGGCTCGCCCAAGGGGTTTGCGCCTGACTGGCTGTTGTGGAAAGCCGCCGGGGGCTGGGCCCCCGACAGCAAAAAAGACGGCTCGCTGGGCGACTACGATGCCATTCGCGTCTACCTGTGGGTCGGCATGTTGGCGCAGGACGCACCCAACCGCCAAACCCTGCAACAGCACTTCGCCCCCATGGCCAGCCTCACGCAAACCCTGGGCTATGTGCCGGAAAGCGTGAATGCACTGACCGGCAAATACACCGGAACCGGGCCGGTGGGGTTCAGCGCTGCCATGCTGCCACTGCTGGCCAGCCTGGACTCCCCCGCGCTCGCGGTACAACAACAAAGGATTCAGCAACAGCCGCCCGCGGCTGATGCTTATTACAACCAGTCACTGCTGCTGTTTGGTCAGGGCTGGGATGAACAACGCTATCGCTTTGACAAGGATGGTCAGCTATTACCTGCGTGGATCAACACATGCCAAAAATAACAACATGGGCTTTCCTGCTCGGTGGTTTGTCCACCGCAGCCATCGCACAACCGACCACAGTGCAGGAGCAACAACAGTGGCTACTGGAGCAGGTGCGTATCGGCGAGGCCATGTACCGCGAGGACCTGGTACGCGCCTCATTGGCCCGATTGCAGTTGATCGCACCGAACAACCCCCAGGCGCTGGTGGCATCGATTCGCCAGGCATTACTGGATAAAAATCCTCAACTGGCCCAGCAGCGACTGGCCCAGCTGCAAAGCGTTGCCCCCAATTCTGCGGCACTGCGTCAGGCCCAGAGCCTGATGAAGCTGCAAGACCCGCAAAGCCAGAAAGACTTGCAACAGGCGCGCCTGTTTGCCGCCGCAGGTCGACCGGAAGAAGCGGTTGCGATCTTCGAGCGCCTGTTTGGCGATGCCCCGCCGGATTTCGCCACGGCGCTGGAGTACCTGCGCATCCGCAGTAACATCGCGGGCCAGCACCCTAAAGTCATCGAGCAACTGCGGGTACTGGACAAAGAGTACCCGGGCAACGCCGGCCTGCGCCAAACCCTGGCTGACTTGCTGTTCCGGGAAAACCGCCCCCAGGAAGCCCTGGCCGTGCTGCAGCAGCTGTCCACCGACCCGCTCGCCAGCAAAGCGGCGGCCGAGCGTGAGTACACCTACCTCAGCACCTTGCCTGTGGATCGTGCGTCGGCCCAGGCCTGGCAAGGGTTTGTCACGCGCTACCCGTCCTCCCCGCTGCTCGGTGAAGCCACTCAAAACCTGCAGCAACAGCAGCGCTTGCTTGGCGACCCGGCATGGAGTGCCGGGGCCCAGGGCAAGCAAATGGTCGACCAGTCGCGCAACCCGGTGGCGGCCGAAGCCATGTTGCGCAAAGCACTCAAGCAATACCCCGATGACCCTACACTTTATGGCGCGCTGGGCATGGCCTTGTTCCGTCAGGGCCGGTATGCCGAGGCCAACACCAACTTCGCCACGGCGCGGACCAAGGATCAGGACACATCCAACATCAGTAAGTGGCAGGACCTGATGGACGCCAGTCGCTACCGGATGCTGCTCAGCCAGGGCGACAAGGCCCTTGAGCAAAACAATCCGGGCGCGGCACGCAACGCCTACGCGCAAGCCCGCAAGACCAAACCGGGGGACGCCGACCCGCTGATCGGGCTGGCCAATGTTGCCCGCGCCGAGCACGACGACATCCAGGCCGAGGCCCTGCTGTTGCAGGCCCGTCGTCTGGAGCCCACCAACGGCAGTGCGGTGCGTGGCCTGATGCGCTTGTACAGCGCGCAATCTCCGGAAAAGGCCAAGGATTTCCTCAACAGTTTGCCCCCTTCCAGCCAGAAGGATTTTGCCGGTCTGCGCCAAAGCCTGGAGCTGGACGAGCTGAACCAGCAAGCCGACGCAGCCGCCGCCCGCAAGGACTGGCCACAAGTAGTGGCGCTGTTGAGCAAGATCCGCGAAAAAAACCCTGATGAGCCCTGGCTGACTTACCGTCTGGCCAATGCGCAGCGCGAGATCAACCAGCCCGGCGCTGCCGATGACAGCTTCAAGCAGTTAATGCGTCGCCAGGGGAAAAACCCTGAGGCCGTGTATGCCTACGCGCTTTACCTGTCGGCCAGCGACCGCGATGCCAGCGCCCTGAGCGCAATGGAACAACTGCCCCGTGCGCAATGGACCGACTCCATGCGTGAGCTGGACGCTCGCTTGCAACGCAACGAGCTGATTGCCCGCGCCGACCGCCTGCGTGCTGCCGGCCAGGAGCCAGAAGCCGTTGCCCTGTTGATGAGCAAACCGGACACCGACGAACTGATGACGGTCGCCGGCTGGGCCCAGGAGCGTGGTGACAACACCCAGGCGCAAAACCTCTACAGCCAGGTCTTGAAAAGCCAGCCGGACAACACCGAAGCGCGACTGGGGCAGATCGAAACCCTGATTGCCAGCAAGCAGTTGCCCGCTGCTCGTCAGCAACTGGCACAGTTCCAGCCCGCCCCCGGCACCGTGCTGACCTCCCCGCAACTGCGCCGCGTGGCCAATTCGTGGGCAGCTGTTGGCGAACCGGACAAAGCCCGGGCCATGTACACCCAGTTGCTCAACACCCCCCAGGCCGACCCGCTGATGTACCGCGATGCAGCACGGCTGATATCTGCCACAGAGCCGCAACAGGCGCTGGATTACTACGCCAAAAGCATGGCGTCTGCCGGGTTGATCAGCCCTGGGCAGGCCAACCCCCGTGACAACCGTGCCATGACCATGGCCAGCCGTGAAAAGGACGATGACCAATGGCTGGCACGCAGCCTGCGCAGCGACGTGGATGAGCTGTACCAACGGCAAAACCCGACTTTGCACCTGTACACCGACTACGGCTGGCGTTCGGACAGCGCGTCTGCAGGTACTTCCGACACAGATACCCGGACCACCATCCTGCAACTGGACTTGCCGGTTGCCGAAGGCACAGGGTTTATGCGGGCTGAACAGCTCAACATGGATGCGGGCAAATTCAAGGCCGACCCGGACGGCCTGGTTCGCGAAAACTACGGCACCTGCGGGGTATCGGTCAGGCGCAAAGGCACCACCGGCCCGGATTTCTCGGGCTGTGATGACCGCTCGCAATCGGCCAACGGCACCATGATGGCGGCCGGCTGGAAGAACGAGGTGTGGAACATCGATATCGGGCGCACACCGGATACCTTCAAGGTCCCCAACTGGCTGGGTGGGGTGGGCTACAGCAGCAAGATTGGCGAACTGGGCTGGACCCTGACCGGTTCGCGCCGCCCCATGAGCAACTCGATCCTGTCTTACGCCGGCGCCAAGGACCTCAATACCGGCGTCACCTGGGGCGGCGTCACCTCCAACGGCGTGACCCTGAGCCTGAGCCACGACGAAGGCGGCGTGGATGGCGTATGGGCCAGCTTCGGGCAGCACTGGTTGCGCGGCAAGAACGTGGAAGACAACCACAAAAGCACGGCCATGGCGGGTTACTACTATCGCCTGGTCGAGCGTGCCGACGAGCGTATGCGCACTGGCCTGACATTGATGTATTGGGGTTATGACAAGGACCTGAGCGAGTACACCCTGGGCCAGGGCGGTTACTACAGCCCGCAGAAGTACTACTCGATCGGCGTGCCGCTGAACTACGCGTTCCGTACAGCCAACTGGTCGGTGTCACTGGAAAGTTCGGTGAGCTGGTCGTATGCCAAGACCGATGCCAACGACCTTTATCCGCTGAGCGGGTTGAACGACAAGCTGTTGCAGCAACTGGACAATGCAGGCTTCGAGCTGTCCGATGGCCTGGGGCAGACGTCGGGCGGCAGCAGCACCGGCATCGGCTACCGCTTGCAGGGGCTGGCAGAGCGCAGGTTGACGGACAACCTGGTGCTGGGGGGTGGCTTGCTCTATCAACACAGTGACAGCTACGCACCAAGTCGGGCAATGCTCTACCTGCGTTACACCTTCGATGTCTGGCAAGGCAACTTGCCAATGCCGGTGCAACCGCTGATCCCGTATGCCGACTTCAGGTAACAACAGGCACTGCGTGTAGCCGCTGCCGAGGTTCGACGTCTGGGACAAGGGGCGAAGAACCTGCTTCTGCGCCCATCGCAGCTTTCGTGCCTCGGCAGCGGTTACAGGGTTTGTGTACTGCGCAATCTTTTGCTTTGGCTTTGCCTTGGCTTTTGATCTACCCGCCCCTTCGGGAGGCCGAGTGGAGGTTCTGCGCAGTGGGCCTTCCGGCATGGATGCCGGTAGAGCCGTGTTGGGCCAAGGATGGCCCGTCCTGCCGCGCACCCCCAGAACAGCACCTGCGTTCAGCCTCCTGTGAGGGGCATTCGTGTCGCTTGATTAATCCCGTGGCTACAGCAAAAGCAAAGGTTAAGGCTTGAAACTGCACAACCCCATGTGGGAGCGGGCTTGCTCGCGATGGCATCGGCGCGATTCAACTCAAATACCGCGCCGCTTGCATCGCGAGCAAGCCCGCTCCCACAGAGGAGATGAGCGAGTCTCGCAGACCTCGCCGGCAAACAGGCCGGCCGGTCGGCCGCCTCGGCGGGCATTGCTTTTGATCTGCCCGCCCCTTCGGGACACCTGAGCGCAGCGAGGGCCGTACGCCGGGGCAAGCCTTTTTGGGTACTTTTTCGGCGTTTGGAAAAAGTGCCTCGCCGTAAGGGCGAAACCCGTAGAACGCCGTGGCGCATCGAATGGATATGTACGCTGTGTCAGTAACTGCGATACCGGGTACATATCCGGCATTCGCGTTTAACTGAAATATTGGTTTCGCTCTTACAGCGAGTCCCTGCCCTGCCATACGGCCACCTGTGAGGGGCGTTCGTGTCGTCTGGACAATCCCGTGGCTACAGCCAAAGCAAAGACAATAACCAGATTTGAAACAACACCCTTTTTTGCGGGAGCGAGCCTGCTCGCGAAACAGGCGACGCGATCTTTCTGGTAAACCCCAGTGATGCCTTCGCGAGCAGGCTCGCTCCCACAGCGGATAGGAGGCGTCACACATCCCGACACCAAACACACCGGCCTGCCACCTCGGACGCCTTTGATCCGGCCAAGCTGTTTAGCGAGAAACACTTCGCCAGTGCTTGACCGGGAACAGAGTATCTACAGTTTTAGCGTTTGACCGGAGTGCGCATGGTCACAAACTCTTCGGCAGCCGTCGGGTGTACACCGATGGTTTCGTCGAAGTGCTGTTTGGTCGCGCCTGCTTTCAAAGCAATCGCCAGGCCCTGCACGATCTCCCCCGCCTCCGGGCCGACCATGTGGCAACCCAGCACCTTGTCGGTGTCGGCATCCACAACCAGCTTCATCAGCGTACGTTCCTGGCACTCGGTGAGCGTCAGTTTCATCGGACGGAAGCTGCTCTCGAAAATCTGCACCTTGTGCCCGGCTTCAATCGCCTGCTCTTCGCTCAGCCCCACCGTGCCGATGTTGGGCAGGCTGAACACTGCGGTCGGGATCATCTGGTAATCCACCGGGCGATACTGCTCAGGCTTGAACAGGCGGCGTGCTACGGCCATGCCTTCTGCCAGCGCCACCGGTGTCAGCTGAACGCGGCCAATCACGTCGCCAATGGCCAGGATCGACGGCTCGGCGCTCTGGTACAGATCGTCCACTTCCACAAAACCGCGCTTGTCCAGCTTGACCCCGGTGGTTTCGAGCCCAAGGTTATCCAGCATCGGGCGACGCCCTGTGGCGTAGAACACACAATCGGCAATCAACTCGCGACCATCTTTTAGCGTGGCCTTCAGGCTGCCGTCAGACTGCTTGTCGATACGCTCGATATCGGCGTTGAACTGTACGTCCATGCCGCGCTTGGTCAGCTCTTCATGCAAATGCTTGCGCACCGCACCGTCGAAACCGCGCAGGAACATCTCACCGCGATACAGCAAGGACGTTTTGGCGCCCAGGCCATGGAAAATCCCGGCGAACTCAACCGCGATATACCCCCCCCCCACCACCAGCACACGTTTTGGCAACTCTTTGAGGAAGAACGCCTCATTGGAGCTGATCGCGTGCTCATGGCCCGGGATTTCGGGGATCTGTGGCCAGCCACCGGTGGCGATCAAAATATGTTTGGCGGTGTGGCGCTGACCGTTGATTTCCACTTCGTTGGGGCCGGTGAGCCTGGCGTGGCCTTCGATCAGGGTCACACCACTGTTGACCAGCAGGTTGCGGTAAATGCCATTCAGGCGATTGATCTCGCGATCCTTGTTGGCAATCAGCGTCGCCCAGTCAAAGTTCGCCTCGCCCAGGCTCCAGCCAAACCCGGAGGCCTGCTCGAAATCCTCAGCGAAATGCGCACCGTAAACCAGCAGCTTTTTGGGTACGCAACCGACGTTAACGCACGTACCACCCAAATAACGGCTCTCAGCCACGGCCACTTTTGCGCCGAAACCTGCAGCAAAACGCGCAGCTCGCACGCCGCCGGAACCCGCACCAATTACAAACAAATCAAATTCGTAGGCCATTTCTATCTCCTGGGCAGTCCATCAGCATAATCACTCCAGCGCGATTGACCAGCGCCAGAGGTTGTCGAAAGCAAAAAAACGAAAAAGCCACCCGAGGGTGGCTTTCTTTTGAAGCGTTCTACAGGCCGGTGCTATTAGTAAGCTTTACCGGTTTTGTAGAAGTTTTCGAAGCAGAAGTTGGTTGCTTCGATGTAGCCTTCAGCGCCGCCGCAGTCAAAACGCTGGCCCTTGAATTTGTAAGCGATCACGCAACCGTTTTGAGCCTGTTTCATCAGGGCGTCGGTGATCTGGATTTCACCGCCTTTGCCCGGCTCGGTCTGCTTGATCAGATCGAAGATGTCCGGAGTCAGGATATAGCGACCGATGATGGCCAGGTTGGACGGTGCGTCTTCCGGTGCCGGTTTTTCAACCATGTTGCGCACACGGTACAGGTCATCACCGATCATTTCGCCAGCAATCACGCCGTACTTGTTGGTCTCGGCCGGATCAACTTCCTGGATCGCGATGATGGTGCAGCGGTACTGGTTGTACAGCTTGACCATTTGCGTCAGGACGCCGTCGCCTTCCAGGTTGACGCACAAGTCGTCCGCCAGTACGACCGCGAAAGGTTCGTCGCCGATCAACGGGCGGCCGGTCAGGATGGCATGACCCAGGCCTTTCATTTCGGTCTGACGGGTGTACGAGAACGAGCACTCGCTCAACAGGCGACGGATACCGACCAGGTACTTTTCCTTGTCCGTACCCTTGATCTGGTTTTCCAGCTCGTAGCTGATGTCGAAGTGGTCTTCCAGAGCGCGTTTGCCGCGGCCCGTTACGATGGAGATTTCAGTCAAGCCAGCATCCAGTGCTTCTTCAACCCCGTACTGGATCAGTGGCTTGTTCACCACCGGCAGCATTTCTTTAGGCATGGCTTTGGTCGCTGGCAAAAAGCGAGTGCCGTAACCGGCTGCTGGGAACAAGCATTTCTTGATCATATGAGTCCTTAAAGGGGCGTACGTTCCAATTTTGGCGCAGTCTAATCAGGCGGCATCGACGTTACAATGCCTCCTGATAGCAAACCGATGCCAACTTAGATAAAAAAAAACCCGTTAGTTCCTTGACGGGTGATTTTGATTGTCGATCGCGGTACTGGAACCAATGAAATAGCACACTTGTCTGCTTGTAAAGGCATTAACACTTACTTGATGCCCTTACGCTATCATTCCCCTATTAATCCAGCCAATCAGGCAGCTCGTCGATGTCCGCAACAGTCAGCGTAAACGGTTATGAAATCAAACCCGATGAATCGGGCCAATGGTGTGTGTTTGACGCATCGGGTGAAAACATTGCAGGTCCCTTCAGCTCGCAAGAGGCCGCCGTTGAGGTCGCTTCGGTGCTTCAGGACCAGCCAGCGCCCCCTGCCCGTCGGCGCAACAAAAAATAAACAAGCCCATTTCGTGATGATCACACTACGATGAAAAAAATTCTGACATTGCTCGCTCTGGTTTCGCTTGGTGGCTGTGCTACGGCGTCCAACACCTACCTTGCTGATGGCAAGCAAGGGTTGAGCATCGACTGCTCTGGCGAGGCCATGTCGTGGGCCAAGTGTTATGAGAAGGCAGACGCCTCTTGTGCCGGCACCGGCTATACCATTATCGGTACCGATGGTACCCCTGCGGTCGATGAGCAAGACAAGACCCTGGGCGTCGATGTAGGTAATTTCAAAAGCCGCAACATTGTGGTGGCATGCAAATAGCCTGCTGAGTGATGCCGCTAAAGCGCAAGGCTTTAGCGGCAGTCTGGAGTTACTGTGTACCTTGCCCGATCAGTACGCCATTCACGGTCTGGCCGTAAACGTTTACCCCGTCATTGGCATGAAACCTGACCCTGGTTTTCTCCACTGAACCCTCGACCAGCCGCGGGTCCTGTGGCCGTTCGTGAGTGTTTACATACGCCGCCACATCCCATGCCTGCTCGTCGCTAAGGCTGTTGGCCTTGCCCAGCGGCATGTTGTGCTTGATGAATGAGGCAGCCGTGTTGATCCGGTGCATGCCGGCCCCCCAGTTGTAGGACTCCTTGCCCCATAGCGGTGGCATCACGTAATCATCGCCTGCCTTTTGCCCTTGGCCGTTGTCGCCATGACAAATCGCACACTGGTCCTTGTACACCGCTGCACCACGGGCCAGGTTGTAGCCACCTTTAGGCTCGGGCACGTCGGGGTAGCCGCGTCCGGGTAGCTCAACGCCCACGGGCGCCTTGGTCGACAGCCAGTAGGCATAGGTCGACAGCGCCGTGATTTCCCGGCTATCCGCTGCCGGAGGCGTGCCGCCGTTCATGCTGAACTGAAAGCATCCCTGCAGGCGCTCGGCAAAGGTATTGACCTTGTCGTTCTTTTTTCGGTACGCGGGGTACATGGGGTAAGCCCCCCACAGTGGCGCCGAGTTGGCCAGCCGCCCCTGATCCAGATGGCAGTTGGTGCAGTTCAGGCCGTTGCCCACAAACTTTGGCGCCTGGCGTCTGGTGTCGACAAACAGGGCATATCCATCCATGACCATCTTGCCGTAGGCGTTGTCCGGCAATTCGCTCTGTTGCGGCGGCTGGAAGTAAGTCACGCCCTTGTCGGGAACCGGAGGGGTTTTGATCTGGGACTGATCCTCCATGGCAATGGTCGCCGCATGCACCCCGGAGCTCAGGAGAATTGAAAATGCACAGACCGGCATCAGAACTTTCATGGGGTGACCTCCTTGTGACCCACATTGGCGAAATACTCGGCAACCGCCTTGATTTCGTCCTCGGTCATGGACTTGGCGATATGACCCATCAAATCGTCGGGATCGTTGTGGCGCGTGCCATCGCGCCAGGCGTTGAGCTGTGCGGTCAGGTACATCGCCGGTTGATTGGCCAGTGGTGGGAACGCGCTGCCCACGCCTACGCCGCCAGGCCCGTGGCAGCTGACGCATTCTGGGATCTGTCGGTCCCATGCACCGCGCAAGGCCAGTTTTTCACCCGGCCCGTCAGGCATGCGCGCGCGGTTGATGGCAGGCACGGCAGGTGCCGGCATGCCAGCAATCGTGGCCGTAACCGAGGCGATTTCCTGATCGGTCAACGACTTGGCCAGGGGTTGCATGACAGGGCTGACCCGTTTGCCCGTTTGAAAATCGTGTAACTGCTTGCTCAGGTAATCGGCAGATATACCGGCTAATCGCGGAAACCCGGCGGGCGCCAGCCCCATGCCATCTGCACCGTGGCAAGCCACGCAGGCGGTGGCACCCGGTTGGGCGCCGCCCTGCAAATAGATGTTGGGGGCCGGCTGGGCCTGGATAGTGCTCACGGTAAACAGCATCACGCTACTCAATAGCGTTCGCTTGAGTGGAATCATGACCAGCTCCATTATTGTTATATGCTTAGGCCTATAAAATATAAGCATATAGAGCGTAGGAGAACTCGCACAAGGTCACAACACTGCTTTGGCATGAACACAGCATTCAGCCGAAAAAAAACCTGACGCCGCGCAGAGCACTCGTCAGGTTCGGGGTACAGCGGCGGGTTGGCCGAAGCCGGGCTTCAATCAGCCTGAAATGCAGTGTGTTGCGGCTTTGCGGATGTCGCCCGGGCGCACTGGCACGTTGGACATGCTTTCATAGACCTTGATGCTGCTGCCGCCGGAACGTTCTTCAATATCAATGACTGCCGTCGGGTTGGACGTCAGCTTTTGCGGGACGATGACCCGAAATCCATCCTTGTGCGGCTCTATCTGAGGAGCCCTGCGTGTATTGGACAGTTGCTGCACCAGGCATTGAGCATAGGCATCCGGCTTCTTGCCCGAGATTACATTCATCGTGGGCAATGTCTGTTCAATATCCGTGACGGATGCACAGCCCCCCAAAACCAGCATCGCCGCTAGTACGCCCCACTTCATATACATTCTCCGTTAAAGATCCTACGACCGTAAAAGTTCAGGATTTCTCCCTGGTCATAGTGAATAAATACGCAATAGTGGCGGATTATCCACGTTTTGCGTCAAACTCACCCGCATCACGGCATAATACCCACCTTTAGCCCCCAGACCGGGCCAAAGCACGTGCTAGCGTGCTGATTTTTCGGTAAATGCCCCCCTTTTGGAGCCCCCATGAAATTTATTCACCAGCGTGAGCACCTTAACGAAGACGACATCGTCGTTATCGAGTGCTCCCAGCCCTGCAACATCCGCCTGATGAGCGATGCGCACTTTCGCAGCTTTAAAAATGGTGGCCGCCACTCTTACCATGGCGGCGCGTTCAAGGATTTCCCGGCCCGCATCACAGCACCGAGCACCGGTTTCTGGAACATCACCATTGACACCGTCACCAGCCGGGCCATCAGCGTAACCCGCAAGCCAAGCTTCCAGCCGACCATCAAAATCGTGCGTCGCTCCAGCTCCAAACTCCGCTAAACCCAAGGCAGGACATACCGTGCAAACCACCAAGTACGTGATCAAGTACAAACTCAATGGCGAACGTCGTTTTGAGTTTGCTCAACTTCAGTCGGGCTCCGAAGAAGAAGCCCGCGCAGCACTTGAGAAAATCCACGGCGATGCTGACGATGTAATCACCGACATCAAGGCGAGCAAGGCGCTCTAAGTCCATGTCTCTGGACCTGTTTACCGGGCAGGACCTGCAGCAGCCCGCCCGTGTCGAGCGCATCAGCGAGCAGGGGCTAGTGCTTCGGGGGTTCGCCCTGCCCAGGATCGCGGAAATACTGGACGCCCTTGACCGCGTGCTGGGCCAGGCACCCTTGCGCCAGATGCAGACCCCCGGTGGCTTCACGATGTCTGCCCGCCTGAGCAGTTGCGGCGATCTGGGCTGGACAACCGACCGGGAAGGTTACCGCTACAGCCCTGTCGATCCGCTGAGTGCTCGTCCGTGGCCGCCCATGCCCGAGGTCTTCCTCGCGCTGGCACACACGGCGGCGGCAACCGCCGGCTTTGCCGATTTCATACCTGACGCCTGCCTGATAAACGCCTATGCACCGGGCGCCAAAATGTCGCTGCATCAGGACAAGAACGAGCGCTCTTATACGGCGCCCATCGTGTCGATTTCTCTGGGTTTGCCGGCAATCTTTCAGTTCGGCGGGTTTGAGCGCAGCGCCCCTGCTCAGCGTATTTCGCTGTTCCACGGTGACATCATGGTCTGGGGTGGCGTGGACCGCTTGCGCTTTCACGGGGTGATGCCAATCAAACCCGGGCAACACGACTTGCTGGGCGAGCAGCGGATCAATATCACCTTGCGCCAGGCCGGCTAGCCCCCCTTTGCCCCTCCTCCTGCTCCTTGCACGACAAAGCGCTGTATATATTTTTATATAGCGATTATCTTCCTGACTGCCCAATACAACTCAATAACGACGGGCTGCCCTCGCCTCTAATGGAGTTTTGTCATGAACGTTCGTGCTCGCCCCTTTATTCCCACCGCGCTGGCTGCAGTGATCGGGTGGTTCGCCTTCGCCCCGGCCCAGGCAGATGAAGTGCAGGTTGCAGTGGCAGCCAACTTCACCGCACCGATCCAGGCCATTGCCACCGACTTTGAAAAAGACACCGGGCACACGTTGATAGCGGCCTATGGCGCTACCGGCCAGTTCTATACCCAGATCAAAAACGGTGCGCCGTTCGAGGTTTTCCTGGCGGCGGATGACAGCACGCCCGAGAAACTCGAAAAAGAAGGCGATATAGTCCCGGGCTCGCGCTTCACCTACGCCATTGGCACGCTGGCGTTGTGGTCTGCCAAAGACGGCTATATCGATGGCACGGACAAGGCGCTGACTGACAAACCGTTCAAGCACCTGTCCATAGCCAACCCCAAAGCGGCCCCCTACGGCCTGGCGGCTACGCAAGTGCTGGCCAGGCTTGGCCTGACGGACAAAGTCAAAGACAAGATCGTTGAAGGGCAAAACATTACACAGGCCTTCCAGTTTGTTTCCACCGGCAACGCTGAACTGGGTTTTGTAGCCTTGTCCCAGATCTATAAAGACGGCAAAGTCAGCAGCGGTTCGGCGTGGATTGTCCCGGAGGCCATGCATGACCCGATCAGGCAAGATGCCGTCATCCTCAAAAAGGGTGCGAACAATCCTGCTGCCAAGGCTCTGGCCGAGTACCTCAAGGGTCCAAAAGCGACTGCCATCATCCAATCCTACGGTTACCACCTGTAAATGCCGCTCACGAGTGCTGACTTCGCTGCAATCTGGCTGACCCTGCAACTGGCGTCATTGACCACTGTCATTTTGCTGGTGGTCGGCACTCCAATCGCACTGTGGCTGGCGCATACCCGGTCACGGTTGCGCGGCCCCATCGGGGCGATCGTGGCGCTGCCCCTGGTGTTGCCACCCACCGTCATTGGCTTCTATCTGCTCCTGACGATGGGCCCCCACGGGTACGTGGGCCAGTTCACCCAGTTCCTGGGGCTCGGCACCCTGACGTTCAGTTTTGCCGGGCTGGTGATCGGCTCGGTCATTTACTCCATGCCTTTTGTCGTACAACCTCTGCAGAACGCATTTACGGCCATCGGCCCCAGACCGCTTGAAGTCGCCGCTACCTTGCGGGCGAACCGGTGGGATACCTTCTTCACCGTGGTCTTTCCTCTGGCCAGGCCCGGTTTTATCACTGCGGCGATTCTGGGTTTTGCCCACACGGTCGGCGAGTTTGGCGTGGTGCTGATGATCGGCGGCAATATCCCGGAAAAAACCCGGGTGGTGTCGGTGCAAATCTACGATCACGTCGAGGCGCTGGAATATGCGCAGGCCCACTGGCTCGCAGGGGCGATGGTGGTGTTTTCCTTTCTGGTGCTGCTGGCGTTGTATTCAAGCCGCAAGTCCCAAACCAGCTGGAGCTGAACATGACGTCGCACATCAGCCTCCGGTTGCAACAGCACTACCCCGGCTTTTCCCTGGATCTGGAGCTGGAACTGCCCGGCAAGGGCGTGACCGCACTCTACGGCCACTCCGGCTCCGGCAAAACCACCTGTTTGCGCTGTATTGCCGGCCTTGAGCGGGCAAACCAGGCCTTTGTGCAGATCAACGATGAAGTCTGGCAAGACAGCCGGCGCGATCTCTTCGTGCCGGTACACAAGCGCGCGCTGGGCTACATCTTTCAAGAGGCGAGCCTGTTCCCCCATCTTTCGGTGCGGGCCAACCTGGAGTTCGGCCTGCGCCGTATCCCGCGTCAGGAACGGCGGGTGGACCTGGCTCACGCCACCGGGCTGCTGGGCATCGCTCACCTGCTGGAGCGTGCCCCCAATCATTTGTCGGGCGGCGAACGCCAGCGGGTCGGCATCGCCCGTGCGCTGCTGACCAGTCCGAAGCTGTTGCTGATGGACGAACCCCTGGCCGCGCTCGACAGCCAGCGCAAGCGCGAAATCCTGCCGTATCTGGAGCGCCTGCACGCCGAACTGGATATCCCGGTGCTCTATGTCAGTCACTCCCAGGACGAGGTTGCTCGCCTGGCAGACCACATCGTGCTGCTCAGTGAAGGCAAGGTGCTTGCCAGCGGCCCCATTGGTGAGACCCTGGCCAGGCTGGACCTGCCACTGGCACGGGGAGATGACGCCGGGGTGGTCATTGAGGGCCGGGTAAGCCACTACGACGCTGCCTACCAGCTACTGACCCTGCAATTGCCTGGCAGTACCCAGCAACTGCGGGTAGCCCATTCGGCGATGGCCGTGGGTCAGACCCTGCGCGTCAAGGTGCAGGCCCGGGATATCAGCTTGAACCTCAACCCCGGCGAACACAGCAGTATCCTCAATAGCCTGCGTGTGACTGTGGTCGGCGAAACCCCGGCCGACAACCAGGCCCACGTCCTGCTACGCCTTGATGCGGGCGGTACGGCCCTGCTGGCGCGGATCACCCGCTACTCCCGTGACCAGTTGAACCTGGTAGCCGGGCAGTCGCTCTGGGCACAGATCAAGTCGGTGGCGGTACTGGCTTAAAGCGCCTGATTGCGCCGACTTATCAGGAAGCGGGCCGTTGCAATGCATAGCCCAGCCAGCAGGCCCAGGAGTACGCCCAGGCCGACAATCAGGGCTTTTTTCGGCTTGATCGGGTCAGTCGGCGTCTGGGCCTTGCGGTCAATGCTCGCCAACCCCAGACGGCTCATGTCGGTGTTCAGGTTGCCAAGGCGAACGACTTCGGCACGCAAAGGATCGATATCTTTCAGGAACAGATCCTCGTTTGAGCGCTTTGAGAGCATTTCGACCTGACGATTGACCTCGAGCAGTTTCAGCTTCTTGATGGTTTTGGCGATGCGCTCGTCAGTAAAATCGTCGGTTGTACGTTTGAGCAATGCGGCTCGCTCAGCCTCAAGGACTTGAGACCCCATGAAGTACAACGGAATATTTTGCGCAGTGATTTCGGTACGCATCTGCCTGGTGGACGAGCCCTGTGCCGAATTAGCAATAGACATCGGCGTGGTCGGTTGGGTGTACCCCAGAGATCTGGCGATGGAAATGGCTTCGCTGAGTTGGGCAATACGTGCGTCACGTTCGATTTTGAGTTCCAGGCGCAGGGCCTTCAATTCGTCCTCCAATTGCGCGCGATGCTGGGTATCGTCCTCGAGCAAAGTAGCAATTTCCCCTTCTTTTTCAGTGCGATAGCTTGAACGGGCTGCGTTGATTTTGGCTTCCAGCTCTCTAAGCCGGTTATTGATAATAACCTTGAGGTCAGCACTGATTTGTTCGCGCTGGTTATTGATCGCGTATTCAACAAAACCATTAAGTATTTCTACACCGTTAACCGTATCCGGATACGTCAGCTCCAGCTTTATAAACGGGCTTAAGGAGTCAGCCTTGTTCGGAGCGGGTAATGTCAATTTGATTGCATCGCGATTAAATAGCTCAAAACTTTGCTCAAGGCTTATGCCTTGTTTCTCCAGGGGCTTGAACAAGTCCTGGTGAGTACGAAAGTAATTTAACCGGATGTCGTAGGACTCAAGTGCCGAGCCGACCTTTAGCAATGCATCTGAAGGCGGCAGCTTGTAAACCTCGGAACGGTTAAGTGCATCGAGTTCGTTGATGGCTGCGGGCCGCAGCAGGCTGCTGGTCTGGTAGACCGGTGACGTAAACAATGCATAGCCAAGTGCCATGGCCCCGGCAAGTACTGTGGTAGCTGCAATAAGCTTTTTTTGTTGCCAAAGCGAATGAGTCAATTCAAAAAGATCGATTTCAGGGGCAGACTTCCCTGCTTTCAGATGGTTATGAGTAGTCAAAAAAAGCACCTTATTATTAGATCTTTAGTCAGCTGACAGCTGGAGGGGGAACACCCAGCACAGAAAAATGACATATGTAAGACAGACTATTCCTAAGAAAGATCCTCGCCTATACAAATCAAGCAGATAGGACGATAAAATCAAGTAATCTCAAAGTAATATCTTGTAGCATGATTGAGATTAAGTGTTTCACTATTCATTTTTAAGAATTAACTCACAAAACATGTAGAAAATACCTAGCGCAATGGGCTGGCTGGGTGTGTCGTGCCTATTTCTGCGCGCCAGACCTGTACGGACTGTGTAATTATTGCCGCCACCAGAAAACACGCTTACGTGTGGGGTAATAATCAGCATGGATATTTTTCAGGCGATGCGGGTGTTTGTCCGCGTGGTCGAGACCGGCAGCTTTACCGCTGCGGCACAGGCGCTGGGCTATTCCACCGCGCAAACCTCGCGCTTGCTGTCCGAGCTGGAGTCCTCGTTGCAGGCCCGGTTGCTGCAACGCAGTACCCGGCGTTTGGCCCTGACCGAAGTCGGGGCGCGCTATCTGGAGCGCTGCCGACTGATCCTGGGGGAAATCGAAGACGCCAATGCCGAGGCCGGCGGCGCGCACCTGATCCCGCGCGGCCATTTGCGAGTGCAGTCCACCACAGGGCTGGGCATCCAGTTGCTGGCACCACTGGCGGCCCGCTACGCGGAGCTCTACCCGCAGGTCAACGTTGACCTCACGCTGTCCCAGCGCCAACCCGACCTGCTGGAAGAAGGCCATGACGTCGTCATCACGCTTTCAGCCAACCTGCCGGACTCGGAAATGATTGGCCAACAGTTGGGCAGCATCTTCAGCGTCATCAGTGCGGCGCCCTCCTATCTCAAGGACCGGAGCATCCCGCAGGTCCCGGCCGATCTGCATGAGCACCGCTGCCTGCATCTGGTTGACCCGCTGTTTACCGACAGCTGGACCTTCCGCGACGGCCAGGGCGAACAAGTGATCCGCCCCGGGAACGTGTTCCAGGTCAACGTGGCCGAAGCGATGGCGCAAGCTGCCGAGGCCGGGCTCGGGGTGTGCCTGCTGCCCGACTATGTGGCGGTAGGTTCGTATCAGCGCGGATCTTTGGTGCGCCTGCTGCCCCAGTACCGACTGCATGAAAAAAGCATCTATGCGCTCTACCCTTCACGACGGTTTCTGGATGCAAAGGTCAAAACCTGGGTCGAGTTCCTGAAGCAGGAAATACCCAAAGTGCTTGATGGGCACCAGGCCATCGTGGATGACCCGGCGCATTGGGCGTGAGGCTGTTCTAGACGGTTTTAATCGCCGCGTGCAATTGCTCGCGCAGGGCAATGGCCGTGCGATCGAACTCCAGCGGCGTCACCGAGATTGCGCCCTGGGTGACCACCTGGGTTTCGGTGTCGGGGGCTTCAGGGTGCTGATGACGGGTGATGCTGAGCCAGTAATACTTTGACTCGCGAAAGTCGGTGCGCTCGGTCGAGTTCACGCCGTCCATGCGCCCGGCGCCTTGACGTGTGATTTGCAACGGCCCGGCTTCTTCGGCCGGCACGTCCGGGAAGTTGATGTTCAGACATGCCGACTGTTCCCAGCCCTTGCCCAGCAACTGACGGATAACCCCGGGTGCCAGCGCGCGCGCCGTGTCCCAGCGTACTGCATTGCGGTGGGTGAAGTACTGGCTCAAGGCGATTGACGGAATACCCATCAACAGGCCGGTCATGGCGGCGCCCACAGTACCGGAAAACAGCGTTTCAACCCCCAGGTTCGCGCCTTTGTTGATGCCTGACAGCAGCAACTGCGGGGGTTGGTCCATCAACTGTTGCAACGCCATCGCGACACAGTCGGCCGGTGTTCCGGAGACAGAAAAGCGTCGCTCGCCACGGGGTGTTACCCGCAAGGGATGGTGAATGCTGATGGCGGTGGAAATACCGCTCTGGTCGTGGTCAGGAGCAACCACCCAGACTTCATCTGCCAACTCGCGAGCCACGGACTCAAGTACTTCAAGGCCGGGAGCGTCAATGCCGTCATCGTTGGTGATCAGGATTCGTTCGAGCCGGGCGCCTTGCATGAATAAACTCCTTTTATGTCGAATCGCGGGCGGCAAGCCCATGACTTGCCGCCAACGTCTTAAATCCCCTGCAGCGCCAGATCCATCGCAAAGTAAGTCAGGATCATGTCGGCGCCGGCACGTTTGATCGAGCCCAGGCTTTCACGAACCACGCGAGCTTCGTCGATGGCCCCGGCCTGGGCACCGAATTTGATCATCGCGTACTCGCCGCTAACCTGGTACGCCGCCAGGGGCAGGCGCGAGGCTTCACGGATGTCGCGAATGATGTCCAGATAAGCGCCGGCAGGCTTGACCATGAGCACGTCTGCGCCTTCCTGCTCGTCCAGCAACGACTCGCGAATGGCTTCGCGGCGGTTCATCGGGTTCATCTGGTATGACTTGCGATCACCTTTGAGTGCGCTGCCGCCAGCCTCACGGAACGGACCATAGAGTGCCGAAGCGAACTTGGTGGAATAGGCCATGATCGAGGTATCAAGGAAGCCTGCGCCGTCCAGTGCGCTGCGGATCGCTTGCACCTGGCCGTCCATGGCGGCAGATGGCGAGATAAAGTCCGCACCCGCTGCGGCGGCGGCTACCGCTTGCAAGCCCAGGTTGATCAGGGTCGCGTCGTTGTCGACACCATGGTCGTGCATCACGCCGCAATGGCCGTGGGAGGTGTACTCGCAGAAGCAGGTGTCGCTCATCACGATCATGTCCGGCGCAGCATCCTTGCTGATGCGGACCATACGCGAGACCAGCCCGTCTTCACGCATGGCATCGCTGCCGGTGGCATCCAGATGGTGGGAGACACCGAACAGCATCACCGACTTGATGCCTGCGCGGGCATAGCGCTCGATTTCACCGGCCAGTTTCGACTCAGGGATACGCATCACGCCGGGCATGCTGGTGATCGGCACGAAGTCGTCGATTTCTTCTTCGACGAAAATCGGCAACACCAGATCGTTCAGGCTGAATTCGGTTTCCTGGAACATGTCGCGAAGGGTCTGGGAGCGGCGCAAGCGGCGCGGGCGAACGGCGGGGAACTGGTTAGGCATCATGGTTCCTGATGGGCAGGTTCATAAAACAAACGTAGAAACAGACTAGCCTTGGCCAAGGCTCAATGGGGCAACAAATACAGGATTGATCCTACAAATGCAAAACATCCGCCCTGCATGCGGCCGGTTGTCGCGGCCATGAAAGATTGAACATTTCGTAAAAAAGCGTAACATCGCCGACCATGATACTCGAACAACTCAAAGCCCTGGGCAATGACACTCGCATGCAAATGATGGAGTGGCTCAAAGACCCGCTCAGCAATTTCCCGCCCCAGGATCATGGCGATCCTGCGATTGGCGTGTGCGTGACCCATTTGCAGCACAAGGCCGGGCTGTCACCTTCCACGGCTTCAGCACACCTGGCCATTCTGCAGCGAGCCGGGTTTGTCCTGACCACGCGCATTGGCAAGTGGACGTACTACCGGCGCAATGAGCAAGCAATCGACGAATTTGCGTCCAGACTGAAAATCGAGTTGTAATTTTTACCCGCACATTTCGTTATTACGCGTAATGTAAAAATATGAGGAAGCCCCATGAGCACTAAAACTATCTTCGTCCAACCCGGCGGCGGATATCACAATGTAGTGGTTGGCGAGAGCGAAGTCCTTGCACCCCGCAGCGGTGAAATCACTGTACGTTTACACGCCAACTCTTTGAACTATCACGATTTTGCTGTGGTAAGCGGCATGTGGGGACCGAGCGAAAAACGCATTCCCATGGCCGATGGCGCCGGCGAAGTGATTGCCGTAGGCGCCGATGTCAGCGAATTCAAGGTCGGCGACTCGGTGGTCAGCACCTTCTTCCCGGACTGGATCGACGGCACTCCGCTGGTTGAAGGCTTCGTGACCGTGCCCGGCGATGGCATCGACGGCTATGCCCGTGAGCAAGTGACTGCCAAGGCCACTTCGTTCACCCTCGCTCCGACCGGGTACAGCCATGCCGAATCATCGACCCTGACCACCGCCGGCCTGACCGCCTGGCGCGCCCTGATGGCCGATGACTCCCTCAAGCCAGGGGACACGGTACTGGTACAAGGCACGGGCGGGGTTTCGATTTTTGCCCTGCAATTCGCCAAAATGGCCGGTGCCACGGTGATTGCCACCTCCTCCAGTGACGAGAAACTGGAACGCCTCAAGGCGATGGGCGCGGACCACGTCATCAACTATCGCAAGGACACCCAATGGGGCGAAACGGCCCTGGCACTCACCGGTGGCCGCGGCGTTGATCACATCATTGAAGTCGGCGGGCCTGCGACTCTTGAGCAGTCGATGATTGCCATCCGTGTGGGCGGGCATATCTCGATCATCGGCATCCTCAGCGGTGTCACCGGCGCGATGAACTTTGTACCGATGCTGATCAAGCAAGTGCGCTTGCAAGGCGTACTGGTCGGCAGCCGCAGCCAGCAGCAAGACATGGTGCGCGCCATCAATGCCAATGGCATCCGCCCTGTGATTGATCGTCACTTCCCGCTGAGCGATATCGTCGAGGCGTTCAAATACCAGGAAACCAACCAGCATTTCGGCAAGATCATCCTGGACATCTAAACCCGGTATCGCCGATGGCGCATTGACAGTGCGTCATCGGCTTCTCTAGATTCAGGTTTTGCCCAAAGAGCCGAGCCTGATGAGTCTTGAATCCGTACGCGCATTTTTCAACACCCACGCCCCTGACCTGCACATCATCGAATTGACCACCAGCACGGCCACCGTGGCACTGGCGGCCGAGGCCCACGGCGTGGAGCCCGGGCAAATTGCCAAGACCCTGGCCTTTCGTGTCGGCGAGCGCAATATACTGCTGGTCGCCCGCGGCGATGCCCGTATCGATAACAAAAAGATCAAGGATGCGCTGGGCAGCAAAGCCAAGATGCTGGATGCCGAAACGGTCGTGGCACTCACCAGCCATCCCGTGGGTGGCGTCTGCCCTTTCGGCCTGGCCACTGAGCTGTCTATCTACTGTGATATTTCCCTGCAAAGCTTTACCGAAGTCATGCCCGCGGCAGGGGCCACACACACCGCAGTTAAGATTTGCCCTACACGTATGGCGGACCTGGTCAAAGCGCAATGGGTCGATGTCTGCCAGCCTCTTCCTGCAGCCTGAAACTCTTTAAAAGGCTCTAGCGCGGTACTTATAGCGACATGAACGACCAGGAAATGTAGAAAGTGCAGTTGCGATCGATTATCATCCGCCGTTCGCGCAGCACCCTACAGCTCAATTTGAAGATAATTAAAACGTCCCGGGGTGCTGCTTCAAGGGAATAACCTGAGGCGCTCATGCACCGCTTTACTTTCAGCAAATCATTGATTTGCGCAACATTGGGGATTGTCAGCCTGCCGTCTTTCGCGGCACTGCAACCAGAGTCAGAGGCTGCCTTGGCAAGCGAAACGCAAAGAGCCTGCCATTTCAACAAAGACACCAGCACCGATTGCACCACCACTTACCGCTACACCATCCTCACCAACAATGGGCGAGAGATGCTGTCGCGCATTGACTTCAGCTTTCCCGAGACGGATCAACTGGAGATCATCGACGCCCAATCGACACAACCCGGCGCCAAGCCTGTGGCACTGGCCCCATCGCAAATCGACACGCGCATGGCGCCCAACCCGGATCAGGGTTTTTTGCGGGCCAGACAAACCTCGATTGCCTTCCCTAACCTGCGCATTGGCACTCAGCTCACTTACACCGTTCGTGAGCATACGGTGGCCAAACCGCTGATGGATCACTTCCATTACCTCATGCTGTTCGGCCCTTCCGCTGCCCGCTCGGATATCTTCAAAAGCACTTTTACGGCCGAGCAGCCGATCGTGTGGCGCAGCGAGCTGATGGAAGACTTTACGTTCACCCCTTCTGCCGACAGCAAGACCCTGGTCATCGAACAGCAAAAACCGCGCTTCGTGAATTACATCAACGAGGCCGGCAACGCCTACATCCGCCAGTTGCCGCGGGTTGAAATCGGCAGCTCCGGCCAGGTGCAGGACCATTTTGGCAACCTCGCCAGACGCTACAACGAAATTGTGACCGCCAGACTGCCTGCCAGCGCCGCCAAAACCGTGTCAGGGCTCAAGGGGTTACCGCCCGCGCAGCAAGTGTCCGGCTTGATGCAGTACATTCACGATCAATACCGCTACATGGGCGACTGGCGCGCCACCGACCGTGGCTACGTGCCGTTCACCCTGAGTGAAATCGAGGAGCGCGGCTACGGCGACTGCAAGGACCTTTCGGTACTGCTGACCGCCATGCTGCAGGCCAGCGGCATTAAAGCAGAAACCGCCTGGGTCAGCCGGGGCACAAACCCGATGGGCCTGTTGCTGCCGGGCACCAGCTCAGCGAATCACGCAATCGTTCGGGCCGAAGTCAACGGTCAGGTCTGGTGGCTTGATCCCACCAACCCTGTGTTCTTGCCAGGACGCAGCATGCCTGACATCCAGAATCGCTGGGCGCTGGTCATCGAGGCCACAGGCAAGGTGCGTCAGGATCACATCCCCGAAGAACAGCCGAGCCTGAGCATGGATGTCAAGAAGTTCGAGCACTTCAATCGCGAAGGCCAGGCACGCACCAGCGCCGAGGTCGTGATGGGGCAGATGACGCTGATGCAACTCAGCTACGCGGACAACGACTCAGGGGTTTCCGCTACGGATCTGAACCTGTGCAACCACTTCGGCAAGGAAATCAGCGATTGCAGGATCAACCGGGAGAAAACCGGCTTTGTGGTACCCGAGCGCTATAAGGTGCACGCCAGCCTGACAAACCTTCGCGCACTGGAAAACCTGTCCGGCCAGCAAGTTTACAAACCTGCATTCATGACCGAGCGCTGGGACAGCCTCATGAACTATCGGCGGACCGGGCAACTGGCTGACCTGTACATGGCGGACCCGGAAAAAATAACCTACGACATCACCCTGTCGGGTGCCAAGGTCGACAAGGAGATCAAAACCTGCAAGGTAAATTCACCGTGGTTCGATATGGAACTGAGCAGCAAGCGCAACAAGGATGAGTACCGTTACCTGTACTCCATGACGCAAAAGCACAGCTGGCTCAGTCACGACGTAATCATGAGCGCGCCGTTCGAGGCGATGCTCCGGCAAGCCCGTGCCTGTAACGAAAACATGCAGCAAGTGGTGCAACTCATCACCAAGGGCTGACAGCTTTCAGGCCGCCATAAAAAAGCCTGACCCCCTTGCAGGGCCAGGCTTTTTTGTGGGTGTTTATGCGATCGCGGTATCAACCAGCACTTGCGCTTCCTCAACCAGGCGGTTCAGGTGCTCGTCGCCGATAAAGCTCTCGGCGTAGATCTTGTAGATGTCTTCGGTGCCCGAGGGGCGTGCCGCAAACCAGCCGTTTTCAGTCATGACCTTAAGCCCGCCAATCGCCTGATTGTTACCCGGCGCGTGGCTGAGGATCTGGGTGATTGCCTCGCCCGCCAGCGTGGTGGACTTGACCTGCTCCGGCGACAACTTGCCCAGCAGGGCTTTTTGTTGCGGGGTGGCCTTGGCATCGACCCGGGTCGAAAAGGGCAGACCCAGTTCTTCAGTCATTTTCTGGTACAGCTGCGAAGGATCGCGGCCGGTGCGGGCTGTCATCTCTGCGGCCAGCAACGATGGAATCAGGCCGTCCTTGTCGGTCGACCAGACGCTGCCGTCCAGGCGCAAGAACGAAGCGCCCGCACTTTCTTCACCGCCAAAGCCCAGGGAACCTTCAAACAGGCCATCGGCAAACCACTTGAAGCCCACCGGTACTTCGTACAAGCGGCGGTCAAGACGAGCGGCGACACGATCAATCAGGCCGCTGCTGACCACGGTCTTGCCGACAGCAGCATCCGCACGCCATTGCGGGCGGTTCTGGAACAGATAGTCGATGGACACGGCCAGGTAGTTGTTCGGCGCCAACAGGCCGCCAGATGGCGTAACAATGCCATGGCGATCGTGGTCCGGATCACAGGCGAATGCCACGTCAAAACGCTCTTTGAGCCCGATCAAGCCTTGCATGGCATAGCTGGAGGACGGGTCCATGCGGATCCGGCCATCCCAGTCCACACACATAAAGCGGAACGTCGGATCTACCGAGGTGTTCACCACGTCCAGGTTCAGGCCGTAGTGTTCGCCGATTGCCGACCAGTAGCGCACACCGGCGCCACCCAGCGGGTCAACGCCCAGGCGCAGGTTGGCACCGCGCAGGGTGTCCATGTCGATCACGTTTTTCAGATCGGCAACATAGGTGTTCAGGTAGTCATGGTGATGCGTGGTGCTGGCCTTGAGGGCCTGCTCGTAACCGATGCGCTTGACCCCCGCCAGCTTGGCCGCCAGCAGTTCGTTGGCCTTGGCCTCGATCCACTTGGTGACATCGGTATCGGCCGGGCCACCGTTTGGCGGGTTGTACTTGAAGCCACCGCTTTCAGGCGGGTTGTGGGACGGGGTAATGACCACGCCGTCCGCCAAACCGGTGGTACGGCCACGGTTGTAGCAAATGATTGCGTGGGAGATGGCCGGAGTCGGAGTGTACTCGTCGTCAGCCGCGATCATGGTGTCTACGCCGTTGGCCGCAAACACTTCCAGTGCGCTGGCACCTGCCGGGGTCGACAGTGCGTGGGTATCGATACCGACAAACAGAGGACCGTTGATGCCCTTCATCTGGCGATAGAGGCAAATGGCCTGGCTGATAGCCAATACATGCCACTCATTGAAGCTCAACTCAAACGAGCTGCCGCGGTGCCCTGAAGTACCGAACGCAACACGCTGAGTAGCAATCGCTGCATCGGGTTGGCCGGTGTAGTAGGCGGTCACCAGTCGTGGAATATCGACCAACAACTGAGCCGGAGCCGGTTTGCCCGCTAGAGGACTGAGTGTCATGCAAAAACCTCGGGAAATAAGTGATTCGGAGGAAAAAAAGCAGTTTACTGGCAGTTCGACACTGGTGCGAAGCAATCTATCCACACCAAGTGACCTGTTTTGCACTTTAATGCACTATTCGTTGTCTGAGCTTGATCCAGACACGTTGTTTGCTTCACCTGGACGCACATTTTTAGCACTGAAATAAGGAAGCAGCATGAAACCACTGGTGATCAGCGCAGCCGTTCTACTCTCCGTGAGTACGCTGTGCAGCGTGGCCAACGCCGCCAAACTGGAAGACGTCGCCCCCTACCCTAAAGCCGAGGCGGGTTTTAGCCGCCAGGTCATTCATCTGCCCAAGCAGAAGAACGAAGACGACTACAAAGTCCAAATCATCGCGGGCAAGACGTTGCAGGTCGACTGTAATCAGCAGCGCCTGGGCGGCAAACTGGAAGAGAAAACACTCAAGGGCTGGGGCTACCCGATGTATCGCCTGAACAAGGTCAGCGGCCCCATGAGCACGATGATGGCGTGCCCCGAAGGCAAGGCCCATCCCGAGTTTGTACCGGTGGTAGGCGATGGCTTCATGCTGCGTTACAACAGCAAGTTGCCTATCGTGATCTACGTGCCCAAGGACATCGAAGTGCGCTACCGGATCTGGTCGGCATCCAAGCAGGTCAAGCAGGCTGTGAGCGAGTGATGAATGACCTTTAGCCACAGCCAAAGGCTGCGGCTAAAGGTTTTTTGGCTACTGCAACCCCACCCGATACAACACGCCGTCATCCTCATCGGTCAACACATACAGATACCCGTCCGGGCCTTGGCGCACGTCGCGGATACGCGCCTTGAGATCACCCAGCAGGCGCTCCTCGTGCACCACCTTGTCGCCATCGAGCTGCAACCGGATCAGGTCCTTGTCCGCCAGGGCGCCAATAAACAGGTTGTGCTGCCAAGGCTTGAAGCGGTCCCCGTCGTAGAACGCCATGCCACTGATCCCGGGGGATTTTTCCCAGACGTGATGAGGCCCGAGCGTGCCCTCTGCCGTTTGGCCACCGGCCTCGGAAATGGGCCTGGAGGAGTAGTCAATACCGTGGGTCGCCAGTGGCCAGCCGTAGTTCTTGCCGCGTTCAATCAGGTTGATTTCATCGCCGCCCTTGGGCCCGTGTTCATGGCTCCACAAGGTGCCTGTCCACGGGTTGAGCGTTGCCCCTTGCTGATTGCGATGACCGTAGGACCAGATCTCGGGCCTGACGCCTGTCTGCCCCACAAAAGGGTTGTCCTTGGGGATACGGCCGTCCGGGTAGATGCGGGCAATCTTGCCCTGCAGCTTGTCGAGATCCTGGGAGGTCGGGCGCTGGTTGTTTTCACCAAGGGCAATAAACAGATAGCCGTCCCGGTCGAACACCAGACGTGAGCCAAAGTGATTGCCGGTAGACAGCTTGGGCTCCTGACGAAAGATCACTTCAAAGTTGCTCAGGCGGGTCAGGTCTTCCGACAAACGACCACGGCCGACGGTGGTTCCGGCCTTGCCGTCTTCCCCACCGCCCTCTGCGTAAGACAAATACACCAGGCGGTCTTCGCCAAAGCTGGGCGACAACACCACATCGAGCAATCCGCCCTGCCCTTTGGCCCATACCTGCGGCACGCCCGAGAGTGGTGCAGACAGTTTGCCGTCCGGACTGACGACACGCAGGTTACCCGGGCGCTCAGTCACCAGCATGCCTTGCCTGTGGGGCAAAAAAGCCAACGCCCACGGGTGGTTGAGACCTTCAACGACGGGCGTTGCCGTGACCGTTCCGGTTTCGGTTACAAAGGTCTTCTGCCCGTCGGCATGAGCCGTGAATGCCACATTGAGTAGCGCCGAGGCGCACAGCGTGGCCAGCAAGGTTTTTCTGAACATTAACCATTCCTTGTTTAATAGGGTTCGTCCCGGGGCTGGAGCGACGGCGCGGCCGGTTTTACAGGTTTTGGAGGGGGCTGGCTGCGGGGATAGCCATTACCGATCTGGCCATTTTCGATGGAGGGTCTTGGCTGTATGGGGGCGGTAGAGGGCCCCCGCGCACCCGGTACAGAATCGCCCGTGCCCTGGCGGCTGTTGGGGTTTATGCGACGGATCGGGTTGTTCGCAGGAGGGGTGTTGTTTAACGGTGTGTTTTGCGCGACCCGTTCGGCTTGGGCCGGGTGCGATGCACGGGGCTGATGGTCCGGCAACACTTGAGCCTGCGCCTGGGCGGCAAGCATGCCCCCCATCAGCAGGAGTAAAAGACTGGATATAGACCTGTTCATCACGCCCTCCACTTCTAGTTGACCTAAACCTTTGATGAGCTTTTGCCCAACAGGTTCGGCTATAAGGTCAATAAACGGGTCAGACGTCGATTTCGGGACCAATCTCGATCACCGTTGACTCACGCGCCTGGGCCAGTAGCGCCTCGCGGCACACCTGGTAGCAATCCTCGATATGGCCATTACCAACCATTTTCATCACGCCAAAGCTGATGGTTGCAGCCACCGCCTGCCCCACAAAAGGCACAAAGCGAATCACTGACTTGGTCGCAACCTTGGCGCCCATCTTGCGCACCAACGACATGACCAGGGTTCGACTGATGAATTTTCCGATAACTTCACTGCCGATACCGGTGACCGCCACGATGATCAGGCGCTTGGATCGCGAGTCCATCTGCTCGATCTGGTGCGGGGTCAACCCGAACTTGCTGTTGATCGCCGGTAGCATTTCAACCAGAAGCGCCACATCCGTACCGATATCGAGCCCGGGTATCGGGATTGCAGCGGCACCTGCCGATACTGCAGAACGTTTGGTGACCATGGAGCGGCACTCGTCACGGATACGATCAAGCTCGGCTAATGACCTGATTAACATAAGATTCCCCGACACAAAGAGATAACACGAGCGTAGTCTACTACGCCCTTCTGGCCAGCAAGGCAGGCCTGACTTCATGTAGAGAGTCAACGGGGCAGGAAATTCAAAAATGCGGGGGTGTTTTTAACTACGCGGGGGCCAGCAGGGAGTCAGCCTGTACTCCTGGGAAGTACAGGCTTGGCGTGGGTTACACGTCTTTCTTGATTTTTGTCCACTCAGACTTGAGTTTGCTCACGAAGGATTCTTTCGGGGTTTCCTTGCATGCCGTCACCACGATAGGCGTGATTTTTGCGATACCGTCTACATCCAGTACCGCATCTTCAACTTTGCCCTTTTTGTTAATCGCTTCACCCAGGCCTACAGCCGTCGGCTGGAAACTTTCATCAACGGCCAGGAAATCCGCGCACGTCCATTTCGACACGGGCTGTTTGGTTTCAGCCTGAGCCAACGTAGACAGTGCAACCAGACCCACAGCGCCCATTAACAGAATGTGCTTCTTCATATGCAAATATCCCTATCGTCAAAGATTCAGTAACTCGTGTTCTGCCGCAAAGAACATAGTCGCAGACCGTGAACCTGTCAAAAAAACAGTTAACTTTCTGTTTTTATACCGACGTATCATGCGACCACTTATTTACCCGCCACAACAATAAGCACGCTAACTTTGGCGATGCTTTTTATATAAAACCGCCTTTGGCGCACCCATGCATATCCGCGGCCTACAGCAACTTCATGCTGGCGGCCGACGTTAAGTTTTATTGAGAAAGAATAACTTTCATGGCCTTCTCCTTGGCCGCATTACCGAACACTTCATACGCCTGCAAGATGTCGGACAACGCAAAGCGGTGGGTAATCAACTTGCCCGCATCGATCTTCCCGGACGCCACGGTTTTCATCAGCAGAGGGGTGGTATTGGTATTCACCAGCCCGGTGGAAATGGTGACGTTCTGGATCCATAGCTTTTCCAGGTGCAGTTCGACACTTTTGCCATGTACACCCACGTTGGCGATGCTTCCGCCCGGGGCTATGACCGATTGGCAGGTGTCAAAGGATGCTGGAATGCCCACGGCCTCAATCGCAACGTCGACCCCCACGCCATGGGTAATCTCGAATATGCGCTCAACCGCGTTTTGCGTATTGATATCGATCACATGTGTGGCGCCAAACCGTTGAGCGACTTCGAGCCGGTTGGTATCACCATCCACCATGATCAACTGAGCAGGCGAATAGAACTGCGCCGTCAACAGAGCCGCCATGCCCACCGGGCCCGCACCGACGATTACAACGCTGTCACCGGGCTTGACCTTGCCCGCGAGCACGCCGATTTCAAAGCCGGTCGGCAAAATGTCGCTCAGCATCACCAGGGCTTCTTCATCGGCCCCTGACGGCACCGGGTAGAGGCTGTTATCGGCATGGGGGATGCGCACATATTCCGCCTGGGTTCCGTCAATCGTATGCCCCAGAATCCACCCGCCATCCGCGCAGTGGGAATACATCTGACGCCGGCAGTTGGCGCAACTGCCACAGGAAGTGATGCAGGAAATCAGTACATGATCACCGGGCTTGAAATTGCGTATGGCCGGGCCGACTGCTTCGACCACGCCTACACCTTCATGACCCAGAACGGTGCCTCGAGTCACTTCCGGCACATCTCCCTTGAGGATGTGCAAATCGGTTCCGCAGATGGTGGTGTGGAGGATACGCACGATGGCGTCGGTCGGTTTATCGATCACAGGTTTGGGCATATCGGACCAGGATTTTTCGCCAGGCCCCTGATAGGTAAGCGCTTTCATGGTGGTTTTCCTTTACCGGATCAAGAATCAGCTGCGGCTACCTCTGATGTGCATCCTGCACGGCAGCCCCCAAAAACACAGGTGCAGTTAAGCAGCCTTTTTCAGGAACGCCCTTGCCACAGGTCATAAAAATGCCTGACTGACTAACGGTGCGGGTGGACTGTGGCAGACACCAGCTTGATCACAATCGGGCGCACCACCAGAACGCACAAAAAGGCTACGGGCATGGCCAGTTGATAGGCGTGCAGCACATTACTCAGGTAATCCCCCTCAATACCCGAGTTGGCTGCGGTGATCACCAGGCACATCAGAAAAGCCATGATTGCCGACATATAAAACGCGAACACATACGGCGTGGCCTGTGCAGAGAGCTTCAGGCGCTTCAAGGGCAATGTGTTAGAAGATTCTTTCGGCGTCATGTCAGTCCATTTCCAGCTTCAATTTAAGGAATGACGGACCTTAGCAAGATCAGAAATCCACAACTAGACGTCTCACGATAGTTACTTTATAAAGAAAAACTTACGAATAACCTTCTCAAGGCTGCCCAAAGTGAATCTGTTAGCGGCAATTGCCAGCTTTATCAAAGTGGTCGAAACAGGCTCCATCGTTGGCGCGGCCAAACAGTTGGGGGTCAGTGCCGCTGCCGTCAGCCAGACCATCAACCGCCTTGAAGAACATCTGGGCACTCGGCTGCTGCAACGCACCACCCGCAGCATGGCACTGACTGAAAACGGTACGTTGTACTACTCAAGGGTGCGGCACATCGCCTCCGACCTGGAGTCAGCACAGATGGCCATCAGCGCGGGCGATACCGAGCTCCAGGGGCGGCTGTGCATTGCGTCTTCCTCCGCGTTCGGTCGGCATGTGCTGGCCCCTTTGATTGCGGGCTTTGCTACCCGCTACCCGCGGCTGAGGCTTGAGCTATGCACCACCGATGGAAAAATCAACCATATCCAGGAAGGCATTGATCTGAGCCTGCGGATCAAACCCCAACTGGAAGAAGGCATCGTTGCGCGCAAGATAGCTTCTGTTCCTTTTATCGTTTGCGCCTCCCCCGCCTATCTGGCCCGGGCCGGCATCCCCCGTACCCCGGAAGAGCTCCAGCAGCACGCCTGCCTGGCTTTTCGCTACCCGCTGGACGGGCGCTTGCTGCGCTGGGGTTTTATTCGTGACGGGCAGCACTACTACGCAACGCTGAATTTCACGGCGATCAGTGACGATATCGATGCGCTGACCCAAATGGCGATTTACGGAGCCGGCATTGCGCGTCTTGCCGAGTTTGTGGCTGCGCCCTACATAGAGTCAGGCCAACTCATCTCGCTGCTGAAAAACAGCCATGAATCGACCGAATCCTACGCAGAACCGCTGGATATATACGCTTGCGTACAGGATCGCGCTGCCATGACGCCAAAAGTTAAAGCCTTTATCGAGTATTTAACCGAACACCTGAAAACGCGTTGGCCAAAAGATAATATTGCGAACACTGCACTCATTTATTGAACGCTTTCCAGGCGCACTAAGGTGGTGCGGTTTCTTTATGAATAGCACCTGCAATCCAATACACCCGGAACGATCTATCATTACAGCGTCGTGAACATATTTGCGCTTCAAACAAAAAAAATAAACGTTCCGGCGGAGTACTATTTTTTTATGTGCTGTTACACTCAGCCGTCAAGCCATTCAAGGAATGAATAGTATGAGCGTCACAAACAGACGTGGCTGGAAATGGGCCTACCGCAAGATGCGTGACCTTCACTGCACCCCCGCCTCTGCCTTTTACAGGGCAACCCTTTACGTACTTCGTGGCGACACCGGTACATTTATCTGTGAAGTAACACACAAGAAAATCCGCATCAGTCGCTGATTGCATTAGTTCCAGTGCGTTGGCCAGACCGCGCCTGACTAAAGTGCGCACTGGCTTTCACTTGCAATCCTTTAGTCTCAATCCGGTTTCACATGACTGCACAGTCTTGACTCAGGGACGACACTATCAACGCTTCCTGGACCCGTTCAGGAACGTGTTGCCCCCCCCCCCCGCCCAAGCAGAAGATGCAATCTGAAGGCCATGGGCGCCGTACAAACACTTCAGACCTATCGTTACGCAAGCGAGGCAGTACAATTGCTCAGCCTTGCCAGATCGTGATCCTCATCGATCGGGCCCCGAAGAAGTTTGGATAATGCCGAAGAAGAATCCCGCAAAAAGCCCGGCGGTTACTGCAGCCGACATAGAAAGGTCGATCCAGGCCCTGAATAAAATGGCCGAACGACTTTGGGGGGATGGTCGAGAAGCTGAAGCAAAAGCCCTTCTCGATGCCCTGGACGCGTTAAACCGTGCCTTGGACAGAATCAGGATTGGCGAAAGTCGCCGGGTCGTTACGCTTCACTGATATCTGTTGGTTTTTGGGCGCTTTACATACCGTCTCGCCCTTAAAAGTGGCGCCTTCCCACAAACAAACAGGAACCGCCTGAATTGCTCCGGCGAACCTGAATTCATTATTTTCCCTTCCGAATTGGATGCCCACGGGCGACTGGATCAGCGAAGGGTTTAATCATGGCGTTTCACGTCTCGGGGCTAACACCCAAACAGCGCAATAAAAATCCGGAGCCTTCAGCTCCACAAAATAACCTTGTCTCTTTAATCCTCTTGATTGCACTGCTCGCCTGGCTTCTTGCTGGCGATGAGTAACGGGCGATCACAGCAAAGACCAGCATCAGCACATAAGCTGTCAGCAGCTCACCATTACCCCAGACAAAAGGTTTAGCCGGCTGCTTGACTCTCTCTTCAGGGGGGCCGTCGAGGCGAACACGTGCCACAAAAAGCACCGGTTAAAGAGCTGTTGCGCAAAATGCTGGGCGCCGCGCTCATTTTTCCGCCGTCAAAGAACAGCACTTACCGACCCCAGGCCCCGTTTTTAGACAAAGAAAGGGGGCCCAACCCCGGAAACACGCGGAATCAGATCCCGTCCACCGTACAACTGTCGCCATACCTATGCGACAATATGCTTAATGTCCGGTTTGAATCCCGCCTTCATTTCCCAGCAGCTTGGCCCTAGCGTCCAAATGTTGCTGTCTACTTATGCGCGTCGGATCAACTCAAGCTCAGATTGGAGCGAGCTGGAAAAGCTCCAAATTGGTATCAAATTGGTATCGGCTGAAACCAGCGAACTCTAAGCTATTGATAGGTAAAGTAATTGATCTCCACAGCAAATATCACGATGCAGTTCGGCGCAAAGCCGCTATTCGAGAACGTTTCAGTAAAATTTGGTGCAGGTAACCGTTACGGTTTGATCGGTGCCAACGGTTGCGGCAAGTCCACTTTCATGAAAATCCTCGGCGACGACCTTGAGCCATCCGGCGGGCAGGTCATGCTGGAGCCGAACGTGCGTCTGGGTAAGTTGCGCCAGGACCAGTTCGCTTACGAAGAATTCACCGTAATCGATACCGTGATCATGGGCCACGAGGAGCTGTGGAAGGTCAAGGCCGAGCGCGATCGCATCTATTCGCTGCCGGAAATGACTGAAGCAGACGGCATGGCCGTCGCAGAACTCGAAACCGAGTTCGCCGAAATGGACGGTTATACCGCTGAATCCCGCGCCGGCGAGCTGCTGCTGGGTCTGGGTATCGGTATCGAACAGCACAACGGCCCGATGAGCGAAGTGTCGCCAGGCTGGAAGTTGCGCGTTCTGCTGGCTCAGGCACTGTTTTCGAATCCTGAAGTGCTGCTGCTCGACGAACCAACCAACCACCTGGATATCAACACCATCCGCTGGCTGGAAAACATTCTGACCCAGCGCAACAGCCTGATGATCATCATCTCCCACGATAGACACTTCCTGAACAGTGTCTGCACCCACATGGCTGACCTTGACTACGGCGAACTGCGCCTGTTCCCGGGCAACTATGACGAGTACATGACAGTCGCAACTCAGTCGCGCGAGCAACTGCTGTCGGAAAACGCCAAGAAGAAAGCCCAGATCAACGAACTGCAAGCGTTCGTCAGCCGCTTCTCGGCCAACGCCTCGAAATCCAAGCAGGCCAGCTCCCGTGCCAAGGCGATCGACAAGATCACGCTGGCCGAGGTCAAGCCTTCAAGCCGTGTCAGCCCGTTCATTCGCTTTGAGCAGAACAAAAAGCTGCACCGTCAGGCAGTCATGGTCGAGCAAATGGCCAAGGGCTTTGATGGCAAGACCCTGTTCAAGGACTTCAGCTTCACCGTTGAAGCCGGCGAGCGCGTCGCGATCATTGGTCCGAACGGTATCGGCAAAACCACCCTGCTGCGCACCCTGGTCAACGAACTGACTCCGGATGCCGGTACTGTGAAGTGGACTGACGCCGCTGAGCTGGGCTACTACGCTCAGGACCATGCCCACGACTTCGAAGACGACATGACCCTGTTCGACTGGATGGGCCAGTGGACTCAAGGCGAGCAAATGGTACGTGGCACATTGGGCCGCATGCTGTTTTCCAACGATGACATCCTTAAGTCGGTCAAGGTGATTTCCGGTGGTGAGCAAGGTCGCATGCTGTTCGGCAAGCTGATCCTGCAAAAAGCCAACGTGCTGATCATGGACGAACCGACCAACCACCTGGACATGGAATCCATCGAGGCGCTGAACCTGGCACTCGAGAACTATCCGGGCACTCTGGTATTCGTCAGCCATGACCGTGAGTTCGTATCCTCGCTGGCCACTCGTATTATCGAGCTGAGCCCAAGTGGCGTGATCGACTTCAGCGGCACATACGATGACTACCTGCGTAGCCAGGGCGTAGTGTTCTGATTGAACACACCACGTATCGTCGAGCAATACCCCGTCCTGGCCGGAGTGTGTAAAAACACAGCCTGACCAGGACTGAAAGCAAATGCCCCGACCTGTCGGGGCATTTGCTTTTCTGGAATCTGAAAATGAAGGCTCTGCGAGCCATCCATCCCTGATAACCGCTGGGCTCCCGGCGCCACGATGCTCTTGTCGCCATACCTTTGCGCATTGCTCCAATAGCGAATTGGCGTAGAAGCGCCAGCGCTGAATCCCGAGCGCAAATACAAATTCATCGCAACTAGTAACAATTACCATTTACAGATGCGAATAAGTCTTTAATATCGCCCGCTAGCGTAGTCCGTTATCAGACAACGAGCTCCAGTCGCTGCTATTTGTCTGTCAAACAGGTGCGAATATTTCCCCTTTGCAGGATCTGTATGATGCCCCTTCCCTTTACCTCATCGTTGACTGGTGCCCTGGCACTGGGCTTATCTGCTGCAACCCTGGCTGCCCCGGTCAGTCCAGGCCCGCTGAACCTCGGTGAGGTGAATATCAATGCCCAAAGCGTAATAACCGATAACGCCACCACCGAAGGCAGCGGTTCCTATACCACCGGCGCCATGAGCACCGCTGTCGGCCTGCCGTTGTCGATCCGCGAAACGCCGCAATCGGTCAGCGTCATTACCCGCCAGCGCATGGATGACCAGGGCATGAATGACCTCAACGATGTAGTCAAGTACGCACCGGGCATCACCTTGCGCAAGTTCGGCGGGGACCGCCAACAGTTCCTTGCGCGGGGCTTTGTGATCGACAATTTGATGTACGACGGCCTGCCCACCAGCCTCAGTACTTTCACCCTGGACACCATTGCCGGGGCGGATTTGGCCATGTACGACCGCGTTGAGGTAGTCCGCGGCGCGACCGGCCTGATGAGCGGTGCGGGTAGCCCGTCAGCCACCCTGAACCTGGTGCGCAAGCGCCCTACTGCAACGCCGCAGGTCAGTATCACCACCAGCGCCGGGAGCTGGGATCGCTACCGCACCGAGGTGGACGCGTCAAACAAGCTCAACGAATCGGGAACCCTGCGCGGCCGCGTCGTGGCCGCCTATGAAGACAACAAGAGCTATATCGATGAACGCGACAAGCTGCGCCAGACTTTTTACGGTGTTGTGGAAGCTGATCTGAGCGATGCAACCACCTGGACCCTCGGCGCATCCAAGCAACGCGACGACGCAACCTCGGACTGGGGCAGTCTGCCAGCAGGGCCCAATGGCGAAGACCTGCACTTGTCCCGGTCTACGTTCCTGAGTAACGACTGGGCCTATTGGGACCGGGACAACGTCAGCCTGTTCACCGACCTCACCACTCGCTTTGACAACGGCTGGACCTCAAGGCTGGCATTCGCCAAGATCTGGGCCGAGTCCAACACGTTCTCCAGCTATTTGAACGCAGCCAAGGGCGGCGGGTTTACCCAGTCCTCGGGGCAATACGACACCACTGACGTGCAGACCAACCTCGATGGCTCGCTCTCGGGCCCGTTCCGCCTGTTTGGCCGCGAACATGAGCTGACAATAGGAGCGAGCCGCCGACAGGAAAAGTTCGATCAAAAAGGTGGCTTCTGGGCCAAGGCGACGCCAATCGACATCTACAACTTCGACCCGGGTGTCATCCCCAAGCCGGACATTGCTGACCGCACCCCCTATCAAAGCCAGAACACCGCGACAGAAGAAGGCGTCTACGCCGCCGCGCGCTTCAACCCGTTCGACCCACTGCACGTCATCATCGGCTCCCGGTTGAGCTGGTACGAATACGACAACCGCTCGGGCACCGGTGATTACAAGGTCACTCAGCAAGTCACGCCGTATGCCGGCGTGGTCTACGACATCAACGACACTTACTCGGTCTATGCCAGCTACACCGAGATTTTCAAGCCGCAAACCCAACAGGACGTCGCAGGCTCGGTGCTCAAACCGATGACCGGGGACAGCTATGAAGTCGGAATCAAGGGCGAGTACTTCAACGGTGAACTGAACGCATCGTTGGCACTGTTCGACATGACCCAGCAAAATCGCGCGTATGCGCTCGACACCCAGCCCTCCAGTTGCCTGGCCACCAACCGTACCTGCTACGAAGCCGCAGGCGAAGTACGCAGCCGTGGTCTGGATGCGGAAATCAGCGGCGCCCTCACCCCGGACTGGCAGGCTTCCGCCGCCTACACCCTGGTGCTGAGCCAGTACGTCAAGGACAAGGCCTTTGACAAAGGCAACCTGTTCGCCCCCAACCAGCCCAAGCATTTGTTCAAAGCCGCGACCACCTATCACTTGCAGGGCAATCTGCAGAAAGTACGGATTGGTGCTGACGTGTTGGCGCAAAGCGCAACCTATGGCCGGGTCGGCAACGGCCATGCCGAGCAGGACCCCTATGCCGTGGTTGGCTTGATGGCGGGTTATCGGTTGGATGAGCACTGGGATGCACGGGTTAACCTGAACAACGTCTTTGATGAAAAATACTGGCAGGGCATCCCTACCGCCAGCGGGGCCGGGACTTATGGTGACCCGCGCAACCTGATGCTTTCGCTGAAGTGGACACTGTGACACGCATCGGCTGATGCGCCAGGCCTGCTCATGGGTGGCAAGCGGTACCCGCATACCGCAAGCCAGCCATGTCCCTAAGCCATGGGGGCTGCACGCTCAAAGGGCAATAAACAGTTTGTTGGCCAACGCGGTATTGATCTTGCCCCGGTAAACCTCAATCACATCCCAGCTGTTTCTCGCTTTGGCGTATAGCGCCCGCTCGCTCATTGTTCGTTGTTCGAGGGTTTTCAAATGCGCTGCGGTGTAAGACCCCACTGCGGCATCCTGGGTGTCGTAATGAAAGTGGGCATACCAGAGCGGGGTGCCCGACTTGTCCTTTATTTCGTACTCCTGCAGATAATCCTTTCGAGGCCCCCTGGACAAAGCTCGTCTGGCGCCCAGCCGCGATATATTGATTTCGCCCTGTGTCATCAAATAGTCGACCCGCTCCTCAGTGGGAGGCTGCTCCTTGATCATGTCGATGCGGATCTGGCGGCCTTCCTGTTTCAAGCGTTCGGCTTTCAATTCAAGTTCGGCAATCGTCCCCCTCAGGGCACTGGCTCTGACTTCAGAAATGCTGCCTTCGGCAAGGTTAGCGTCGCTCAAAATGTCCTGAATGCCCCGCGCGGTATCCAGCAACGTCTGTGACTTGCGGACCAGAATGTCTTCCATTTCCAGCGGGATTTTCGCTGTTTTTGATTGAGACCTGATCAGATGAATAGTGCCCTCGACTTGTTCCAAGTGTAATTGCGCTTGGGATTCCAGCCTGGACAACGCCCGCCTCTGCGGGGCACGCCTGGGCACAGGCGGGGTTTTAGCATCGACTTCTACCCAGTTTTCCCCACCTGTGTTGCGATAGCTGCTGACTTTGACATGGCTCAAGGAATCAATCACATCAACCACCTCCCCGGTCTCCCCGGCCACGGGGTCGCGCACCTCGCCGACCAACACTTGCTGTTTGTCGGTTCGGAATACTTTCCTGGGTTTCGCCGAAGGAGATGGCCTGCTTTGAGCCTGGGATGGCTGTTGGCTGGAAGAAGCAACGGGCTCTTCCTCCACAAGGTTTTCGAGGGTTTTGATGGTGTTGCTGAAGCTCACTTCTGCAAGGCTGCTCAACTGTTCCAGCATGCCCAGCAATGAACTTACATACTCAAGACGAAAGGCATTGGATTGCATGAACAGCACATTGCGGCATTGCAGCCTCGCCACCTCATACTGATGCAGCGCGCTGTCAAAGAACTTTATGCGGTCCTCAATAGAAAACCTGCCATCGGCCTGCAGGCTGATTTGCGACATGGCCAATTCAGACAGACTCGTATTGTCGAAATAATTCACGCTCTGTTGTTCAAAGGGGGTCAGCTCCGTGTTTTCACGCCTGACAAGCAATTCCAGTAACGTCTTTACATAAACAACACTCCAGTAGCGCCACGCGGGGTCCCTGTTCGTGATCGCGTTAATCTGCTTCAAGTTCTGGTCACGGGTGGTATTCAATTTGGCTATTTCCTGCAAGGTTTCGAGGGCTGTTGCGCAAGTACTGACCAGTTTTTTCTCCCATGACTCGGTAACTTGCAGGCGGGCGATCATGTTCTCATAGTGCTGGTTGTCTCCTGCGGCAAGCGACTCTATGGCCTGAAACTTTGAATCTGAAAAATCAAACGCCAGCGTGCTGCCTGGCAACTTTCGATACTCGCCATCTATCAACTTTTGCAAGTCAAAGGTGAACCTGGCCAGCTCGGACAAACCGTAAATTCTGTCATGTTCATAGGCAGCCGCGCTGCTCAGGTCATTCATGTCATCCAGCAGCTTAAGTAACTCACTTTGCTTGGCGTACCAGCGCCGATACTCCACCTCATACCGTTCAACTAATTCGACACGCCTCGACGTGGCAGATTTCAACAGGTTTGCTGTCAGTTCCATCACCCCTTCTATGCCTTTTTTTTGTTCGATCAGGGCTAACCTGCGGCTGTTAAGCGCTCTGAACTTTTCGGCTTTTACTTCACGCAAGGCCTGTACGCTTTTTTTCGGCCCGCCACCGCGCAGGCGTAGCCGCAGATCAAAATCCCAATGACCAAAACCATCGCTGCGCAGCCAGGGGCCTACGCGCAGGACATTGTTGTTGTCCTGAATAACCAGGCCGTCCGGCTCCCGACTGACCCTGTACACAGCGTCTTTTATCTTGACCCAGCGTTTGCCTAGATAGTTGTAAGTCCCTTTGTATGGCCCGACTTCAATTTTCGTGGCCTTGCTCAAATCCACATTGACGCTGAACGTTTGTATGGCGACAGCCTGGTTAGCCGTCATTTGAGGGCTCGCGCCAAACCATGAAAAATCAAGCTGCGAATACTCTTCTCGCCCGTGGGCAGGGATCGTGCCCGGGGCTCTTGCCCGAAGCGTTGCTGATGCGGGCTGGAGTTTTTTCTCCTCCGGAACGCTAAATAATGGTTCGTCCATCGCCCTCTCCATCAGGCTTTGATGACGTTCCGCCTCGAACTTGAGCCCTCGGTGCAACAAGGTGAGGCTGATCATGAACAGCAAATCGATAACTGATTGCGAGGCTGCAGGTTTGTTGCCTTCGATCCGCGCCTGCAGGCCGGAATCGATACTGACCAGAACCTGGAAAAGCCATGCGGCTTTCGCCAGGGGGCCACTGATAAAAAACGTCAGGCCGTTGAACAGTGTCCAGGCACATTGTTTAAAGAGGGCCCAGCGCCTTTCGGAAACACTGACCGACTGTTGATCCGCCAGTTGCACCAATGCAGAGGTGTTGGAGTCGTACATAAACTCAAAATGATCACCCACCAACACACGCTCGCTCAGGGTGGCCGGGCTGCGCGGTAACAACGCCAACTGGCCTTCCAGCATGACGCTTTCAAGATGGGGCCTGTCGAAGCCGCCATCCACGTAATACTTGCGGCTTTGGGGTGGCATCCATTCCATAACATGGTCGTTCAGTTCCCCGGGTTGCCTGATCGCGTCGAACAGGGATGGCCAACTGGCAAATTCGCGCAAGACCTGGTGGCTAAACGGGCTATACAGAACGAATGGCCCCGTATTTTTTTGGCGTGTACCCAAAATGAACATATTGGCCACGGTATCAACTGGAGCAGAGGAATAAGGAGAAAACTCCAGAGGCCTGATCACAATACTGTCAGTGGCTGACAGTCTGTCTTGGCGCATCAACTGGTGAACGATATCGACGCCGCTTGCTGTTATCGCGGATTCGTTCTTGATCTTTTTCTCCAGCGCGAGCATGGGCAATTGATTGCGCAATTGATCCTTGAACAACACCCGACGGGTGTTGGCCACCTGCTCGTCTTCAATCAGAACGCGCTTGAGCAAGGCAATATAAGAACTGCCCACGTCCAGTTCCATGACCAGCCGCTTCGCGTAACCGGCATCCATCCACGGCGGCAGCGTCACGCCATTGCGCCCCCTGACAGACAAAAACCCCGGGGGTTTTCCACCGATGTAGGTCAACGCCATGTCGACCAGTGACATGACGTCTTCGGTCAACCAGGCCATTTGCAGATTTTCGATACTCAAGTCGTGCACTTCAATATCGGCCACGTCCAGGCCCAAAGCGTCTGGATGATCCTGAAGCATTCGGGTGCGCAACTGATGGCTGGCGTAATCGGGCAGCGAATCTATACCGTCCAGAAAAGAATGCCCCTGAACCTCACTTTGCCGCCTTACTTCGCCAGCCAGCAAAGCACTGTATGCCAACTGATCTTCGGCATTGGCGCGGTCAAGCCAGGCCGGGAATTTATCGGCCACGTTGTCAAACTGGCTGCGTTCGCCGGCACTGAACAGATCGAACATTTGCGTAAGGCCTGCCAGCGCATGCTCGAGTCGCGCCGCGCTCCAGTGTTCAGCCCGAGCCGTCGCGGCCATCGCGGTGATGTCCTCCAGTTGCTTGTCCAGCAAGGTGTGTGCGAGGGCGACAAAGAACTCATCTTCCGGTTCGTCGAAGCTCCAGCTGGCGTCTTCTGGCAAAGGCTGCGGTAGACGGCTGGCGATGGTCGCGGCAAATGCCTGCCGAGACTCAAACGTCTCGATACCGCCCTCGAGGGTGTAGGCCAACCATGTTGTTTGCGTGAGCTCCACGCGTTCAAGCACAGCCACGCCGGGCAGTCGAAAAAGCCAGGGCCTGCCCTCGCGGGTGGTATCGATATCAACAACATAGGCGCGATTGACTACTTCACCCCGGGGGCGCAAACGGTGTTGCTTATGGCTTGTCAGCACGACTTCCGTGGCCAGGTCGAGCTGCTTTTGAGTCAGGGCCGGCGTACGCCGGGTATTCAAGGCGGCGCTGTACAGACCCGCCTTCAGGGTTTGCCCCAGCCAGGTCAGAGGGCTCTTCCCTGCTGCGGACAACTCGCCCCAGAAACAAGCCAGTGCCTGTTTGAAAAGAGGAATTACCTGGGGAGTCCAGTCGGCGACCATGCTTTCCATATCCCGCATGTTCACGGCCAGCAGGCTGAGGGCCTCTGCATTGTCATCGGTGGTCAACCAGTGAACGTCTTGCCTGAGCGTTCTCTGTGCCACTCCGGTAAACCGCTCGATCATGAGCTGGGCCGGGGTGATGAAGCGGTAACGTCGAGGCGCGTTGTATGCCGGCTCGGGAGTGCTCAACGGCACTGCGATCTTGAGCGCAGCGCCCTGAATGTTCAGGCCGGGGTATTGTTGCGCCAGTGCTTCGGTAAAGGCCTGTGTCACTGCCTGCTGGAGAGTCGGCAGTGGAGCGAAATTGTTACGTGCAAAGCTGCTCAGCACATCAAAGCGGCTGAGGTAATCGGACGTCAATGGGAGTGAGCGCATCGGAAAAATCCATCATGAGGAAGTTATCTGCAGGCCGGCCTCAAAAAGGCGCATGAGCAGATAACGGATTTAAAACAATGGGACGCCCGTCAGTGCGCTACATAAGTAGGCTCTGTGGCGGTCTGTTGTTCGATCCCGTTGAGGTGCAGGACTATCAAGCTTCGCTTCTGTGGCACCAGGCTTATAGTTAGCCTGCTTTCATTTATTCCGAGGCCGCGCCATCATGCCGGTCATTGACCGTCAGCCGGATGCTTCGTCTATGCCTGCGCAACACCCACCCTGCGAGAGTTCCCTGTCGGTTACCCTGCAAATCCTGTCGATCGTGTTTTACACCTTCATTGCGTTTATCTGCATCGGCTTGCCGATTGCCGTATTGCCCGGTTATGTCCATGACCAATTGGGCTTCAGCGCCGTGATCGCGGGTCTGACCATTGCCTCGCAATATTTGGCGACGCTGCTCAGCCGTCCCTCGGCCGGGCGACTGGTAGACAGCCTGGGGACCAAGCCGGCCATCGTTTATGGCTTGATCGGGATCGCCATCAGCGGCGTGCTCACCACCCTGGCCGTCATGCTGGAGCAATGGCCATGGCTTAGCCTGGGCATTTTGCTTGTCGGGCGGGTTTTCCTGGGTATCGCCCAGGGCCTGATCGGCGTCGGCACCATCACTTGGGGCATCGGCCAGGTCGGCTCCCAACACACCGCCCGGGCCATTGGCTGGAACGGGATTGCCTCCTACGGCGCCATCGCCATAGGTGCGCCGCTGGGTGTGGTGATGATTGACCAGCTGGGCTTCGCCAGTCTGGGGGTGACACTGTTGCTGCTGGCACTGCTCGCGCTGCTGCTGATTCGCAAAAAGCCTTCAATCCCGGTGATAAGCGGCGTACGCCTGCCCTTTTGGTCGGTGTTCGGCCTGATCGCTCCGTACGGCATCAGCCTGACCCTGGCCTCCATTGGCTACGGCACGCTAACCACCTTTATCACCCTGTTTTATATCGACCGCGGCTGGGTCGGCGCTGCGTATTGCCTGTCGGTCTTCGGGGTGTGCTTTATTCTCGCGCGCCTGGTGTTCACCAACAGCATCAACCGCCTGGGCGGCTACACCGTGGCGATTGCCTGTATGGCCATCGAAACTGTCGGCCTGACATTACTGTGGTTGGCACCCGGCCCTGCCTATGCCCTGGCGGGTGCTGGCCTGACGGGCTTTGGCCTGTCGCTGGTGTACCCGGCGCTTGGCGTTGAGGCGGTCAAGCAAGTGCCCGTTACCAGCCGGGGGGCCGGGCTGAGTGCCTATGCGGTGTTTTTCGATCTGGCACTGGCCATCGCGGGCCCGATCATGGGCGCGATTGCATTAAACATGGGTTATCCGTGGATTTTCTTCAGTGCTGCACTGCTAAGTATTCTGGGGCTGATACTTACTGTAGGTTTATCCTTACGTAAAACTTCATAAGTTGAGTAACTTAACTTACAGAGAACCTCGCATACACTCTGTGTGAAATAGCTTTAAACAACAAGATCAACTCCTGAAGATAGAAAGCAGCCAACATCTTCAGGCAAAAAAGCCACTCTGAAACATCAAGAATACTTCCAGGCATATGGCTACTATTGCGCAGTAAATCTCTTACGCCAATATTCGACTTGCTGAATAAGCTCAGCACAAGCTGCCTATACCAATAACTGAATATTCTTATAGAGTAATAATAAAAAATGCGTGCATTGATAACAACTATCGCTGTTCCTGCTTTGTACTTTGGGTTGAGCGCTGTTGCGCAAGCAGAGGTTGACCTGAATGCCCCTCCCCATGGCTGGCCATGCTGCCCTTTCAGCGATGCACAGCTGAAAACTGATGTTCGCCCCCTGACCGACTCCACCAGCAAGCTGCTGCAACTCCAGGGCGTGACGTTCAACTGGAAAAACGGTGGCCATGAGGACGTAGGGCTGATTGCGCAAGATGTGCAAAAAGTCTATCCGCAGTTAATTCGCGAAGATAAAAAATACCTGCGCGTGGACTACGAGAAACTGGTTGCTCCGTTGATCGAATCGGTTCGCGAAATGGATGCGCGCATCAAACAGCTGGAAGCAGCCAGCAAGGCGCACTGATAGTCTCCACTTGAGCCAGTCAGCAGGGCAAACCTACTGACTGGTCGATGCAGTTGTTCTAACCGTCACAGGCCCCAGGGCCTTGCTGAAAAACCGCCCTGCCTCATAAATCAGATCACGATGTACATCTTCGCGATCGACCCCTTCAGCATCTGTACACAGCCCGGGCATTGCCGCCATTTGCTCGTCGGTACACGGCGCCATAAATACAAAATGCCCCGCGCCGGGAATCACCTTGAACTCAGGCTCCATCGGCAGTTTGCGCGCCAGGGCGTCGGCGTTCATATCGGGGAACACCAGACTGTCGTTTTCGCCGCTGTACAGCAGCACGGGCACATGCACGTCCGCCAGGGTTTGGCGCCCGAACATCAGGCTTAACGGCGCCAGCAGCAACAGCGCCCGCACACGGGAATCAGAAACAGGAACCAGATCATCGCGATCGGCGATCAGCTCGCCCTTGGTCGTGCAGGCATCATGGTCCTCCGGTCGCTCCTGGCAGTAGCGCCGCAAACGGTCCAGATCAGGCTCGGCGCCGGCCAGGATCAACGCCGTTTCCCCTCCCGCCGAATAGCCGATCACCCCGACCTGATCGTCATGCACATAGGGGGATATATCAGCATCAGCCAGGGTTGCACTGATGGCCGCGGATATCTGCATCGGCCGCCCATACAGGTTGCTCAGGGTGCCCAGGCGGCTGTGGTCTTTATAGTTGTCACCAGGGTGCAGAACCGCCACCACAACAAAGCCCTTGCGCGCCAGTGAGGTTGCAAGGTCATGTAATGCCAGGGGCGTGCCGGTATTGCCGTGGGACAGCATCAGCAGCGGGTAGCGGCCGATGGCAATCCTGGCGTCTTCGGTGGCCTCGACCTCATAGCTGCCCATTTTAGTCAGCCCTTGGGCTTCAGCAGAGGGATAAAAGGCGATGGCGCGCATGGGCTGATCGTCCAGCGGGTCGAGAAAACTCAAACGATGAAAGCCCACACTCCAGTGGACCTGCGGCTCAGCCTGCACCACGAATGGGCCATATGCCAGCAACAGTGCCAGTACCGCGCATAAACGCATCATGGATGCTTACCTTTGATGGCGTGTGGCTTGCAACCGGCGATGCCAGAGCGTTGACCCTCAACCCTGCACAACCCAAGCCAAACGCAAAAAACTCCGTACCCTGGAGACGTTCAGAGTACAGAGTTTAGTCGTTGCAGCGGGGCAGATTGCTTACGCGGCGCTGAACAGATCCTGCTTAATTTGCGCATGGGCATCGTTCATGGCTTTGCTGCGAACTTCGTCGCCATATGCCAGCCCGTGGGCGCGGACAAATTCGACGTCGGTGATGCCCATAAAGCCCAGCATCACTTTCAAGTAGTCTTCATGGGCCACGCCTGTAGCCTGACCAGCATGCAGCCCACCCGAGGTCGATACCACGATCACTTTCTTGTTGCCGCACAGGCCTACGGGGCCGGCTTCGGTGTAACGGAAGGTCTGGCCGGCAACCGCGATACGGTCGATCCAGGCCTTGAGCTGGGTCGGAATGGTGAAGTTGTACATCGGTGCCGCGATTACGACTGCGTCAGCTGCCAGAAATTGCGCCAGGGTGTCAGCGCTCAATTGCGCTTCGTGTTTTTGTGCTGCATCACGCAGCTCTGCCGGGGTGCCAGCTGCCACCAGGGTCGCAGCCGAAAAGTGCTCAATGGCCTCGGCGGCCAGATCGCGGTAGCTGACTTCAACCTCCGGGTCGGCAGCCTGCCAGGCCTTGACCACTTCACGGCTCAACTGACGCGAAGCGGAGTTGTCGCCCAGGATGCTCGAATCGATATGCAAAAGTTTCATGGTGATCTCCGATGAGGACCGCCACTGGGCGATCTGATGAAGGTGATGCTATAGATGAAAGCAATCGACGATAAGTCAGGCATCATGCGATAGTTCGTCCCATCTGTAGGACAGTGAGCCAGCCATGCAAGACCTCAATGATCTTTATTACTTCGCCAAGGTGGTTGAAGCCGGTGGTTTCGCCGCTGCGGGCCGCCTGCTGGGGATTCCCAAGTCGCGCCTGTCGCGCCGGGTGGCCGAGCTTGAAGAGCGCCTGGGCGCCCGTCTGCTGCAGCGCACGACCCGTCAACTCAAACTCACCGCGGTGGGCGAGCGTTACCTGCGCCATTGCCAGGCCATGCTGCTGGAGGCAGAAATGGCCGACGAGGCAGTGGCCAGCATGTCCAGCGAGCCCCGGGGCCGCTTGCGCGTTTCGTGCCCCGTGGGCCTGGCCCATGAGTTCATGCCTGGCGTCATCAGTACATTCTTGCAGGCCTACCCCCTTGTGCAGCTGGAAGTCAGCCTGCTCAACCGGCGCGTCGATCTGGTCACAGAAGGCATCGACGTGGCCTTGCGCGTGCGCGAAGAAGGCGATGAGGACCCGTTGCTGGTAACGCGGCGCCTGCGTCAGGCCCAGACCGTGATGGTGGCCAGCCCCGAGTTTGCCCGCCAGTGGCCAATCCACAGCCCGGAAGATCTGAAAAACGTCCCGCTGCTGGGAGCTCTTGAACCTGATCGCATGGTTCATTTGCGCATGCTCGATGAGCAAGGCAAGGCCTGCAACCTGGTGCTTGAGGCGCGGCTGGGGATTGACGACTTTATCGTGCGCAAAGCCTGCACCCTTTCAGGCCTTGGCTTTACCGTGTTGCCCATGATGTATTGCGAGCAGGAACTGCAAAATGGCCAGCTGGTTCAACTCTTGCCCAAGTGGACCCTGCCCGGTGGCTGGTTGCACGCGGTGTACCCCCACAGGCGCGGGGTAATGCCTGCCGTCAGGGCCTGGATCGACCATTTGGTCGAGTCATTCGAACGTTGTGGAGACAAACTGCTATGAGCGTGATGACCAAACAGGAGGTAGCCGAGTTCTGCCTTGGCCTGCCCGGTGCCCGGGAAGAGGTTAAATGGGGCGGGGTTCAGGTGTTTTTTGTCGACCAGAGCAAGATGTTTGCCCTGTTCAACCTCAACAAGGACGGGCTTTCGTTCAAGGTCGAAAAAGAGTTGTTTCTGGGTTATGTAGACCGTCCAGGCATACGCCCGTCGCCGTATCTGGCGCGGGCGTACTGGATCAACATGCAAGCGCCCTACCCGATGGGGGCGCAGGAGATGCAAGACTTGCTGCGTCGCTCCCACCAGTTGGTGGTCAGCAAGCTGGCGAAAAAACGCCAGATCGGTTTGCTGCTCTGATCGCTACAGGTTCTGAAAAGTGATTTTCAAAAACAGTATGTCAATCCATACCACCTGGTGCAGCGTGACGATCAGCCAGAAAAATACCTGATACGACAACTTGCGGGTTTTGTGGCGAAACATCTGTTGCGCCACCAAGGCCCCCGGCCAGCCGCCAAGCAGCTCAGCCCCGTGCAAGACATTCTCCGGCGTGCGCCATTGGCCCGTTTGGGCCTGCTTTTTGTCGTACCAGTACAGGCCAAACGCCAGAATGCTGGCAACCAGATAGGCCAGCAACGGCACCCGGCTGATACCGTTAAGCAGCAAGCTTATCGAGCCGCCCACGGGCAGCGCACAGAGCAGCGTGAACATCAGCAGCTTGAGCTTCAAGCCGCGAATCGGCGGGCGCTTGCGCTCACCCATGCCGACATGCTCGCGCCGGTCCTTGGCCTGTTTTTTCACGCGGCAGCTGCTGACCAGTCGATCCAGCCGAACTGCCAGGTAGCCAGGATCAGCAGACCAAACGCGATGCGGTACCAGGCGAACACGGCATAGCTATGGTTCGAAATGAACTTCAGCAATGCCCGTACCGCGATCATGGCGAAGATGAACGAGGTCACGAAACCAATCGCGAACACCGGCAAATCGTCAGGCTGGAACAGATGACGGTATTTGTAGCCCGAGTACACCGCCGCACCCACCATGGTTGGCATGGCCAGGAAGAATGAAAACTCGGTGGCCGCCTTGCGCGACAAACCGAACAGCAGGCCGCCGATAATGGTCGAACCGGAACGCGAAGTACCGGGAATCATCGCCAGGCATTGCGCAAAACCGATTTTCACCGCGTCTTTCCAGGTCATGTCATCCACTGTTTCGGCGCGGATCACATGCTGGCGACGCTCGGCCCACAGCATGATGATGCCGCCGATGACCAATGCCGTAGCAACAGTAATCGGGTTGAACAGGTATTCATGAATCACGTCGGCGAAAATCACCCCCAGAACCACCGCCGGCATCACCGCGATGATCAGGTTGGTGGTAAAGCGCCGCGCCTCGGGTTTGGTGGGCAAACCTACGACAACGTCGATGATCTTGCGGCGAAATTCCCAGACTACAGCCAAAATCGCGCCCAGCTGGATGATGATGTTGAACGCCATCGCCCGCTCGCCGCCAAAATTCAGCAAGTCGGCCACAATAATCTGGTGGCCAGTGCTCGATATCGGCAAAAACTCCGTCAAGCCCTCTACCACGCCCAGTATCAACGCCTGAGCGGCAGTCCAAAGATCCATTATTCCCCCATAAAGCCCTGCCTCATGCAGAGCTGATTAGTCATGATTAGGTGTTTGCAACCGCTGCCGTAGAGTGGGTTACAGGTGTGCCATGTTCACCACAGCGGCGTGAAAAAACTGTCAGAAATCAATAAAGATGAAGCTTTGCCAATTTCGGCCGAGATCCTATCAGACACGTTCCACTTTCGCTGCTATGACATAGCTTCGGTGTCGTCTGACAGACAAGTCTGAAAGTTGTTCAGTGAATCACCACAACAAGAAAAATACGGAGTGACTACTTATGAGTACCCTGCGCGGGTTGTCCATCAGCCGACGTTTATGGCTGATCTTGATCGTGGCCATGGCCATGCTGCTGGCGTTGGGCTTATTGATGCTAAAGCAGATACATGACGATTTGTATGACGGCAAAGCCCAGAAAACCCGGCATGTGGTGCAAGCGGCCAGTGGCGTGCTCGGGTATTACCACGGTCTGGAAACCGCCGGCAGCTTGAGCCGTGAGGCCGCGCAACAGCAGGCGCTCACCGTGATCAGCCAGTTGCGCTATGACCAGGACGACTACTTCTGGATCAATGACCTGCGCCCTTTCATGGTCATGCACCCCACCAACCCCAAACTTGACGGCAAGGACCTGTCGACCGTCAAGGACCCCGACGGCTTTGGGATTTTCAACGAAATGGCCAGCCTCGCGAAAACCCGAGGTGCCGGCATGGTGGACTATCGCTGGCCAAAACCGGGGGCCGAAGCACCGGTGCAAAAAACCTCGTATGTGCAACTGTTCGAACCCTGGGGCTGGGTGATCGGCTCCGGGGTCTATATCGACGACATGCAGGCCGAATTCCGGGCCCAGGCCTGGAAGGCCGGTTGGGCAGGCCTGGGCATTGCACTGGTGATGGCGCTACTGGTGACGCTGATTGCCCGCAGCATCGTGCGCCCGTTGCAAGAAGCCGTGCAGGCCATGGCCAATATCGCCAGCGGTGAAAGCGACCTGACCCGTAGCCTCGATACCCATGGCCGGGATGAAGTCACCTTGCTGGCGCAGCACTTCAATGCCTTCACCGCCAAGTTGCGCAATGTGATCAGCCATCTGCAGGCCACCGCCACTGCCCTGGAACAGTCTTCGACAGAGCTGGGCAGCGACGCGACCGACGCCCAGCAACGCAGCCAGCAGCAAGCCCTGCAAATGGATCAGGTGGCGACGGCGATCAACGAAGTGACCTACGCCGTGCAAGAAGTGGCCAAAAACGCCGAACACGCCGCCAGCGAAATGCGCGGCGCACGGTCGCAAGCCGACCTTGGCCAGCAGAACATCGACACCAGCCTGCAGCAGATCGGCGAGCTGTCGGGCACCATCCATCAGGCGGTAGAGGTGATCCGCACCCTGGCCACGCAAAGCAGCGAGATTGGTAGCGTGCTTGAAGTGATCCGCTCGATTGCCGATCAAACCAACCTGCTGGCCCTCAACGCAGCGATCGAAGCAGCGCGGGCAGGCGAGCAAGGCCGGGGCTTTGCGGTGGTGGCTGACGAGGTGCGATTGCTGGCCCAGCGCACGCAAAAATCCACGGCCGAAATCCAGACCATGATCGAAGGTTTGCAAAAGCATTCCGAGGCCGCCGTGGATGTGATCGGCAGCAGCAGCCGTGCCTCGCAGCTGACCATCGAGCAGGCCACCCAGGCCGGGCAGAGTCTGACCAGCATTGGCCTGGCCCTGAGCAACCTCAATGATCTCAATGCGTCCATTGCCAGCGCCACGCTGCAACAGGCCCACGTGGTGGAAGACATCAACCAGAACGTGACCCGGGCCGCAGAGCTGTCCCAAGGCACCGCCCAGGCGGCGGAGCAATCGAGCGTTGCCAGTGCGCACCTCAAGGAGCTGAGCGTGCAACTCAATGGGCTGTTGCGCCAGTTCAGGGTGTGAAAGCCGGGGCAGGCTGCAAACTTGCAGCCTGCCCCGCCTCAAGCAATCACAATGTCGTTGCCTGCCAGCGAGGCCAGCCCGACACCGACCAGCGTCACCGAGTCATTGCCAAAACTCAGGACGGTGTCGTGCCCCGATGCACTGGCATGGGCCCGGTAGTCAGCGTTGTAACCGCCATCAACTCCCATAAACAGCAGCGTATCGGTAGCCTGGTAGCCCAACAGTGTGTCGTTGCCGAAATGCCCGCTGAAGACGAAGGTATTGATCCCGCCTCCCGACTCCAGCAGGTCATTGCCCGCGCCGCCGATAAACACATCGTTGCCCCGCGAACCGATCAGATGATCGTTGCCGCCCTGCCCCAGTAGCCAGTCGCCGTGCTCACCGGCCTTGAGCGTGCTGTCCCCGGGCCCCGCCTTCACCGCAGCGGTGTAATCACTGCGGCTATTGCCGGACCACAAGCCGTCATCGGTCACCCGGTGGACCACGGCTTTGCTCATCCCCAGCCAGCCCGGCTCTTGCGTTGCCAACAGGTTAATGTCCCGGGCAATGCTGAGCCCGCCGTGTTCATCACGCACATAGAGGGTGCCATGGCCGTCATTGACCACTTCCACGCGGCTCATGGCCTGTTGCAGGTCCAGGGTATTGATGCCTTTACCGCCCAGAATCAAGTTATAGCCGCCACTGTCCCTAAAAGTGTCATTACCCTCGCGCCCTTCCAGGAAGTCATTGCCGCGCCCGCCCTGAATCAGGTCGTTGCCGTCGCTGCCAATAACGAACGTACTGCCCTTGTGGGGCTCGGCGTTGCGATTCAGATCCTGAACCCAGGTGTTTTCCCGAGCCGGATTCGACAAGTTGGCAACCACGACGGTCGAGTCCTTGCCCGTCAGGTCATAGAACGCCGAGTCGAGAATCCGCGTCATCCCGCTTTCGTAACCGCTGGGTAAATGCGTGACCCAGGTCGAGACATTGGCGATCGAAAAGGGCATGAGGTTCCACGCCGTTGAGGCGTAGTGATCGTTGAAGCTCACGATGTTGTTGGTGGCAGACGGCTGATGCGCGTCGTGTACCCCCAAGGACGACAGATTGAAGTCCGAGCCATCCAGAGCGCGGAATACCGGATCGTTCTCGTAGCCGATATTCAGCACGCTGGACGTGGTTTCACTCTGGGTGGGTGAAGCGAAGGCAATGTAATTCGCATCGCGATAAAAACCCGACCAGTGATCGGCGCTCAGATCGGCCAGGCTATTGACTGCCAGACCGCCGAGGCTGTGGCCACTGACCAGTACATCCTTGCCCGCCAAACCCTGGGCGCCGGCAAAGGCGGCCACTTTGCCCAGTAGCGAGTCGAAGGCATTGGCGCTGTAGTTTTTGGCGTAATCCCCCGGTCCGACAGCGGCCAGCAAATCGCTGATGGCATCGCCAATGGAGTCCGTGATCAGCGACTCCCGCGGCCCGCTGGTGCCGCGAAAGCCGATGCCAATGGCCGTCAGTTGGCCATCTGCGCCGTACTTGCCGAGGATCTCCACTTGAGCAGTGCCATAGCCGGCCTTTTCACCGAAGAAGGTGCCGCGCTGATCAACCTTGCCTGCGTAACCCAACTGCTCTGCACTGATGGGGGTCCAGCCGGCTTTTTCCACGGCTTCGCGGGCGAGTTTTTCCGAGTCCGGGTTCCAGGGAATCCCCGGCACTACCCCCTGTGAGTCGGTCCCTCCGAGCACGGCCTTGACCAGCGTGGCAGGGAGCCCGGTGCCCATGCCGTTTTTCTGGTAGCCCACGGCAAAGCCGTTGTCCAGGTTGTGATAGCTGTAAAGGGTGATCGCCAGAGCATCTTTAACGAGAGCCGTTGAAACGTTTGATCCCACATCCATGTAGTCAAAAATCGCCATGGTTTTTCTCTCCTCGTTGATAAAACTATCGCTCCACAAAAGCCTCATCGACCCGTGCCAGGTCCTGTTCACGCAAGGTGCCCGCGTAAAAGTGCAATTTGGTCCACGCCAGCAGGTAGTCGTAACGGGTCTGGGCCAGGTCGCGCCGCGTGCTGTAAAGCTGCTGTTCGGCGTTCAATGCATCCAGGTTGACCCGCTCGCCACCCAGAATGCTTTGCCGGGTCGAAACCACCAGCGCTTCGGCCGAGACCAGGGCTTTCTGATAGGCCCGCAACTTGCTGACGCCCGACAAACACGCGTTGAATTGACGTCTGAGCTCAATCAGGGTTTCCCGGGTCTTGCCCTCCAGTTCATATTCCGCCTGGGCCAGGTTGCTGCCGGCCTGACGCACCGACGCCGACACCCCGCCCCCCGAGTACAGGGGCAGGCTGACTTCAATGCCGATGGTGTTGGTGTCGTAGCGCTGGTTGTAGGTATTGCCGCTCTCGGACTCCATCTTGCGCACACTGGCATAGGCATTGAGCTTGGGCAGATGCCCTGCCCGGTTTCGCTCCACTTCGTACTTTGCCACCTCCAGTGCCTCACGCTGCGAGGCGAGCACCGGGTTGTTGGCCAGGGCCAGGGCATGCCAGGTCGAGAAGTTTGCAGGTTCCAGCGGCAATGAATTGAAACTGCGGGCCAGCGGCGTCAACTGCTCGATATCCACTGCAGCCACGCCTATCAGGGCGCCCAGCTCACGCAATGCTGCATCTTGCTCATCAAAGGCCTGGATCTCTTCAGCGCTGGCCAGTTCATAACGCGACTCGGCTTCCAGAATGTCGGTGCGCGTACCCTCGCCTTGGCGAAACAGGTGCTCGTTCTGCTGGAACTGCTGCTCGTAGGCTTTTTTCTTGGCTTGCGCGATGTCGATCTGATCCTGCGCAAACAGGGCCTGGGTGTAATACGTCAGCACCCGCACGAGCAATTCCTGGCTTTTGCTGCGAAAGACCTCATCTGCAAACAGCGCCTGGGCTACACCCTTGCGGTAATTGGCGTACGCCTCGTAGTCGATCAGCGGCTGCTGCACCATAAAGGTCGAGCCGTAACTGTTGTAGTTGCGGTCATCGTGGGTGTTGCCGCGCTCGTTGAGGTAGGTGGCTTTGGAGTTGTTGCGCCCCTTGTTGTAGTTGTAGGACAGCTTGGGCAGCAGCCCGGCGCGGCCAATGACCCGGCTTTCAAGGCCTGCGTCGCGTTCCTGGATTGCACCTAGGAACTGCGGATCATTGCGCAACGCCTGTTCGTACACCTCAAACAGTCCCATTGCCTGTGCGCTGGCCGTTACCCCGAGCCACAACCCGAGCGTGAGGGCCAACCGTGAAGCTCTTTTCATAGGTCGCAGCATCCTAGCGCTCACTCAACGCAGAACCTGCGCGATCCAGCAGCGGTTTAAACAAGTAGTTGAGCAGCGAGCGTTCACCCGTGCGTACGAACATCTCGGCCGGCATGCCGGGCTTGATCACCAGCCCGTTGAGTTTTTCCAGCGCCTGATCACTGACCGTGCTGCGCAGTACGTAGTACGGCATGCCGGTTTTTTCATCCAGCAACTGGTCTGCCGAGACCAGGCTCACCGCCCCGGACACCCGCGGGGTTCGGCTCTGATTGAACGCTGTAAACAGAATGTCCACGGGCAACTGGCTGCCCACCCGGTCCACCAGGTTCACCGGCAGGCGCCCTTCGACTTCCAGGCGCGCGTCCTGGGGCACGATTTCCAGCAGGGTTTCCCCGGCCCGGACCACCGCGCCCTCGGTGTGTACCCCCAGATTGACCGCGATACCGTCCGCTGGCGCATTGATTTCGCTGTGTTGCAGATCAAAGCTGGCCGAAGCCAGTTGCTGCTCAAGGGTCAGGGTTTTGAGTTGGGCCTCGGCCAGCTGGGTGCGTACTTCCTTCTGATACTCGTCAATGTGCTGCGCCAGTTTGAGCCGCGACTCCAGAATGCCCTGCTCGATGCGCCCGCTTTCGCCGACGTTCTGCGCCAGATCCTGCTGGATCTGCGACAGCTGGCGTTCGTACTCCATCAGCCGGTTACGCGGGATATAGCCGTTGTCAGCCAGTGGCCGCAAATTGCTCAGTTGCTGACGCAAGGAATCGGCCTGAGCCAGCTGATCACCCCGGGCCCGGCGCATGCCCGCCAACTGTTGCGTGGCGCCTTCGATGCTGGCCTTCAGCCCGGCCTGCTCACGGGCAAAGGCCTCACGCCGGCTGCTGAACAACTGTTGCTGGCCTTCGAGCACCAGAGCCAGTCGCGGGTCAGGGTCGTCACTCAACTGCGGCGCAAAACTCACCCGGCCAAGGTTGTCGCGCTCGCTTTGCCAGCGGGCCTGACTGGCCCAGGCCATGCGGTACTGCGCCCGCAACGATTGCACATCGGCCTCGACCTGGGTCGGGTCCAGGCGAAACAGCGGCTCCCCCTGACGCACCGCCTGCCCTTCGCGCACCAGAATCTGGCTCACCACCCCCGGCCCCAAAGACTGCACGGCCTTGCGTTTGCCCGATACCACCACGGTGCCTTGAACGGGAATCCCCTCGTCCAGTGGCGCGAGGCTGGCCCATACAAAAAAACTGCCGGCGCCGAGTATGGTCAGCACCCAGCCTGCCCGCACGTAAAACCCGGCCCCGCGCTGTGGCTGATGGTCATCACTCATAATGGGAGCTTCCTTGCTCATGCGTCGGCACTCTGGCGATTGATACTGGCGGGCGCCGTCTGTGCGGCGGCGTGTTGTTGCTGTGCCCCGGACAACGCCTTGAGCACCTCGGTACTGGGCCCGAAGACCTGGGTGCGGCCGTCATTGAGCACCAGCAATTTGTCGGTCTGGGCCAGGGATGATGAGCGGTGAGTCACGAGTATCACCGTGCAACCCTGCCCCTTGAGCTGGGCAATTGCCCGGGTCAGTGCTGCGTCACCCACGGCATCGAGGTTGGAGTTGGGCTCGTCGAGCACCACCAGGCTCGGCCTGCCGTACAAGGCCCGGGCCAGTGCCACGCGCTGCTTTTGCCCGCCCGACAAACCGCTGCCCTCGTCCCCCAGCACCGTGTCGTAACCTTGGGGCAGGCGCAAAATCATCTCGTGCACCCCGGCCTGCTGCGCCGCTGCGACCACCTGCTGCGGGTCGCTGTCACGGAAACGGGCGATATTTTCGGCAATGCTGCCGCTGAACAACTCGATGTCCTGGGGCAGATAGCCGATATGCGGCCCCAGCTGATCGCGGTTCCACTGATGGATATCCGCGCCGTCCAGACGCACCGTGCCAGCCAGGGTGGGCCACACGCCCACCAGCACCCGCGCCAGGGTCGACTTGCCGCAGCCCGATGCGCCCAGCACACCAAGCACCTCGCCGGCATTGAGGCTGAAACTGATCTGATGCAACGTGGGCAGGCGCTGGCCCGGCGGCGCGGCGCTGACCTGCTCAAAGCTCATCTGCCCCCTGGGGGCCGGCAACGCCATGTTGTCTTCACTGGCCGGATGCTCGCGCAGCAGACTGTCCAGCCGCTGATAAGCCAGCCGCGCCGAACTCCATTGCTTCCACACGGCAATCAACTGGTCGATGGGGCTCAGCACGCGGCCCATCAAAATCGAACCGGCAATCATCATCCCGGCACTCATGTCGCCCTGAATCACCAGCAAGGCCCCCAGGCCCAGCACCAGTGATTGCAGGCACAGACGCAAGGTCTTGCTCACCGAACCGATGACGGCCCCGGTGTCGCTGGCCTTGTTTTGCTCGGCCAGAAACCGCGAATGCAGGTTGAACCAGCGCTTGCGCAACACCCCCAGCATGCCCATGGCCTGAATGGTCTCGGCATTGTGCAAATGGCTGGTGGCCAGTTGGCTGGACTGCTGCGAGTACACACTGGCCAGGCCCAGGGATTTACGCGTCATCACCTCGTTGACACAGGCCAGCCCTACCAGCAACAGCGCGCCTGCGGTCGCCAACACCCCGAGCCAGGTGTTGAACAGGAAAATCACGAACAAATAGATGGGAAACCACGGCGCATCGAAGAAGGCGAACAGCGCAGGGCCCGTGACAAATTGGCGGATCAGGGTCAAATCCCCCAACGCCTGGCCGGCATGGGCCTGACCGCTGAACAGATTACGCTCGAAGGCGGCGCGGTACACCTGCTGGTTAAAGCGGCGCTCCAATTGGCTGCCGATGCGGATAACAATAAAACTGCGCACCGTTTCAAGCAGCCCGATAAAGATGAAAAACCCCACCACCATCAATGACAACATGGCCAGCGTTGTCGTGTTTTGCGAGGACAATACCCGGTCATATACCTGAAGCATGTAAATGGACGGCACCAGCATCAATATATTGATCAAGGCCGTAAAACACCCCACGCTGATCAAGATGTTTTTATAGTCACCCAGCACCTGCAACAAGGGGGCAACGGGACTGTTCTTCAGCCGCTTCATGACTCTTCCTTGATAGATAATGCATTGCGTACCTGCACGCATATAACCCACAGACACCCGCGAACTGCCACGGGCGGTTACCCGCTCAGCCCTTTACGCCAGAAGTTGCGTCTTGATAACGCTTAGTTATTCGCGCGCACCATCACCAATATTTTTTGAGCGCCAAGTTGCACTTCATAGTGCCCCGGTTCAATACGGTTCATATGCACTATATCGGTACCCCCCTTGCCCATCAGGAATAAGCCGTCCGGGGTCGGCGACCAACTTGTCGGTACTTCGCCCAACCAGGTTTGCAAACATTTCACTTCAGGGCTGAAGGCCCTGTTTTCGGCAATCAGCCGTACCGTACAGGCCTGATCGGCATCGTCCTGCGAATAAAACGTCCAGTTGCCCGCCAGTTGTGCGGGGCTCAGCAGCAGCAAGGAATTGGCCATGGCGCTCTCTGTAGAAAAGGTCAGCAATGCGGCTATACACCCCATCACCTTGAAAAATCCGGTTAGCCTGCAGTTCATCTCTTCAGGACCCCTGAAAGCAGCGCTTGCGCGCTGCTCCTGTACCGGCAGGCTTACGCGACGATGTCGTAAGTGGCCACTTGACCCACGGTGCTCACCAGGAAATCAGCGACCGCATGGCCGCTGAAGTCGACAGCAAAGTGGCCCTGATTGCTGGCCTTGTCATAGCTCACAATCGCTTCCCCGGCACGCCCGGAGAAGGCGTCGACAAAGTTCAGCCCGGCCAGTTTGGTGATGGCCGAGACGTCGATTTTGTCGATGCCGGACTGGAAGTCCATGATGGTATCGGCGGCATTGGGCGCAGAGTCTGACACCGCGCCAAACACGAACACATCAGCACCGGTACCGCCCCACAGCGTGTCAGCACCGCCACCGCCGTAGAGCAAGTCGTTGCCGGCCCCGCCCTTGAGCACGTTGTCTGCACTGTTGCCAATCAGCAGGTCATTGCCCGAGCCGCCAATGGCGTTTTCGACCGTTACGCCCTGTGCAATCGACACGTTGCCGGTCATCCCGCCCACGTCAGAGAACGAACCTGCTGTCAGGTTGATCTTCTGGTTTTGAGTGAAACCGGAGAAGTCCAGGGTGTCATTACCGCCACCGTCCCACACGGCAAAAATCAGCTTGGAGCTGGCTGATGTTGCGCTGTAGAAGTCCCGGTCCGCCGTGGCGTTGAAGCCGTAGACGGTGTCGTCGGCACGGGTTTCAAGGTTGGCGCCATAGAGTTTCTGCACCGCTGCAATGTCATCCAGTAAAGGAGCCGATGCGTAGGCACCTTCGCCGCTGTTGGTGAAATGCTGGCCGGTATTGCTTTCACTCCAGTAGCTCATGACGCTGTACGCACGGTTGTCTTCGCCATATACCGCGTCGCGGTAAGTCGGGTTGCCGTTACCGGCGTTGTAGTCGCCGGGGTGCGACAGCCCCAGGGTGTGGCCGATTTCGTGGGTCAGGGTCTGGCGACCGTAATTGCCTTCGCCCGGGGTTTTGTTGACGTCATACTCCCTGTTGATCAAGTACCACGACTCGCCTTTGCGCGAACTGTCCGGCAGATAGGCAAACGCCGCGCCGCCGTTACTGGCGCTGAAGTTGGCGAAGGTCATGTGACCATCATTACCACGGCCTGCCGGGCCCTCAGTGAAAGTCACTTTGGCCACGTCAGCCCACGATTCCAACGACAGCTTGGCTTGCTCCTTTTGCAAGGAAGAGAACTGGCTGAAGGTTCCCAGGCCGCGGGTGGCAAAACCCACGGGCGGCGCTGTCAGGAAGGTATAAGTGAGGTTGATCACGCCGTCGCCGTTCAGGTCATGCCAGCTGGCGCCGGAACGGGTCAGCTGATCGGCCGCCTGGTCGACGGTGAACGAAGGTTTGCCATTGACCAGATGATTGCCACGATCATAGAAATGACTGAAGTTATCAATTTGAGTGAAGACGGAACTGCTGACCGTTGCCGCTTGGGTCTGGCCGACAGACAGTGCCGCTTTCTCTTTAAGTTTCGACATTTAAACATTTCCTTGTTTAGCAGTAGAAAGTTTTGACAGACAACGACGACCCCTTGGCGAGATCGTCCTATCACTCGCCGTTATATGGCCGGCAGAAACTGACACAAGTTTAAATATTTAGTCCAGTACTATTTTGCAATAAAATGACAGCAAGTGTGCATATAGCCGTAACCATTGATCATTCAACGGAAAGTTATTTTTTACCCTGCCAGCGACCAAATACTGACTGCCCGGTCCGGGACAATAAGTTTAAATAAATGAGCAACTCATTCGTTATGGCTGCCGCGCACGCGTCTATTTAAATAACAGTCATCATCTAACTGAAAACCCAAGCATTGCATGCCAAAGTTATTGTGCAAAGTGTCGCCCACGGACAACTACGCGTCGCTATCCGCTATTAAAAACTTGCTCTTTTCAGGGCAGTACGGCGGTGTAATCGCCGCCTCGTGGCTCGTCACCGACCACCTGAACCTCAACGCGGGACTTGACGAGGCCGGGGGATTTGAGTTCTCCTGAAACCGGTTTCAGCGCCCTCACGCGAAACCGCCTGCGATAACTCAAATAAAAGGTTTCAGGCCGTGAACAGTTTTTCTGCAGCTCAGCGCACCCGCGTGACCATGCTCGATGTTGCCCAGCGTGCCGGCGTGTCAAAGGCCAGCGTGTCGCGCTTTATTGGCGAAGACCGCGCCTTGCTCTCCGAAGCCATCGCCGAGCGTATCGAGCGGGCGATCAATGAGCTGGGCTACCACCCCAATCAAATGGCCCGAGGCCTCAAGCGCGGACGTACGCGGCTGATCGGGATGCTGGTAGCCGATATTCGCAACCCCTATTCCATTGCCGTCATGCATGGCGTCGAAACCGCCTGCCGCCTGCACGGCTACAACCTCGTGGTGTGCAACACCGATCTGGATGACGAACAAGAGCGTCAGCATCTGGCGGCACTGCGTTCCTACAATATCGAAGGCCTGATCCTTAACACCCTTGGGCATGACCCTGACGCACTGCAAGAACTGCATCGGGAAATGCCCATCGTGCTGATTGACCGCAAAGTCGAGCAACTGCACACCGATCTGGTGGGCCTCGACAACGCAGACGCCGTGCGCATGGCCCTGGAGCATCTTGAGCAACAGGGTTATCGCGACCTGCTGATGGTCAGCGAGCCGGTCGATGGCACCAGCTCGCGGGTCGAGCGCGTCAACAGCTTCACCGCCCAACTGGTCGCACGCCCTGCCCTGCGCGGTGCTGTGGTTAAAACCGGGGCGGGCCTGCGCGCCGCCATCGAATCGTTCCTGCAATCCCCCGGCAACGGGCCCAAGGCGCTGTTTTGCGCCAACGGCCTCGCCGCGCTGGCGTGCACCCAGGTGTTGCGCGAGCTGAACTGCCGCCTGTTCGAAGACGTGGGGCTGATTGCCCTGGATGACCTGGAATGGTTCCCCCTGGTGGGCAACGGCATCACCGCGCTGGCCCAGCCCACGCAACAGATTGGCGCCAACGCCTTCGATTGCCTGCTTAAACGCCTGGGCGGCGACAAGTCCCCGGCCCGTGAGCTGAGTTTCGCGGCGCAGCTGATTACGCGCGGCTCAACGCAACCCCTGACTGCCTGACACTTTACCCGCTTGGCACCCTTGACCCGGTAGCCGGCGGTTTAACACACAACAAAATGAAACCGGTTTCAGAGATTAATAATAATGACTGCATTTCCCGTATCCATCAGCCTGTCGAGTTACGGCGCCGACCTGGTTCGCCAGCGCGGACAACACAGTTTCATTGAATTGCTGGCCAACGCCGGCGTGTCCCGTATCGAACTGCGCGAAGAGCTGTTGACCGACGAAGACCCGGCCTCTTTCAGCCAGGCCGTGCAAGATCAGGGTCTTGAGTGCGTGTTCTCGTCGCCACTGGAACTGTGGGAAGCCGGGCAGTCACGGCCCAACACCCAACTGCTTGCTACCTTGCAGCGCGCCCGTTCGTTCGGCGCCCAATGGTTGAAAGTGTCGCTGGGCTATTTCACCGAACACTGTGACCTGCAAAACCTGGCGGCCTGCCTCAACCAGCAGCCTGTGCGCTTGCTGGTGGAAAACGACCAGACCTCGTACGGCGGGCGGATCGAACCCATGCAGCGCTTTTTCGACCAGGTCGAGCAGCAGCAGGCACCGATCAGCATGACCTTCGATATCGGCAACTGGCACTGGCAGGACCAATCGGCCGTTACCGCCGCCCGCCTGCTGGGCCGCTACGTCACCTACCTGCACTGCAAGGGCGTGAACCGTCGCCAGGACGGCAAGCTGGTCGCCACGCCGCCCACCGCCGCCGACCTGCAACAGTGGCAACACCTGATGACCCATATGCCCCACGGCCTGACACGGGCCATCGAGTACCCGCTGCAGGGCACGGACCTTGACTGCCTGACCCGGGAACACGTCGCCGTACTGGCCCGTTTGAGCCAAAAGCAACAGGAGCTGAGCCATGTCTAAGGTTGATGTGTTGTCGTTTGGCGAAACCATGGCCATGTTGGTGGCCGAACATACCGGCGATCTGGCGCAGGTCGCGTTGTTCCACAAGCGCATCGCCGGTGCCGACAGCAACGTCGCTATTGGCCTGTCCCGCCTGGGCTTCAATGTGAAGTGGCTGAGCCGCGTGGGTGCCGACTCGTTCGGCCGCTTCGTGCTCAACACGCTGCAAGCTGAAGGGCTGGACTGCCAGCATGTTGAAATCGACCCCCACAACCCGACCGGTTTTCAACTCAAGTCCCGGGTGGACGATGGCAGTGACCCGCAGGTGGAGTACTTCCGCCGTGGCTCCGCCGCCAGCCACCTGAACCTCAGTGCACTGACCCCGCAACTGCTCGGTGCCCGGCACCTGCACGCCACCGGCATCCCGCCCGCCCTCTCGGCCAGCTGCAACGAATTGTCGTTCGAACTGATGAAGTCCATGCGTGCCGCCGGCAACAGCGTGTCGTTCGATCCCAACCTGCGACCTTCGCTGTGGGCCAGTGAGCAGCAGATGATCCGCGACATCAACGCCCTCGCCGCCCACGCCGACTGGGTGCTGCCGGGCTTGAGCGAAGGCCGGCTGCTGACCGGCTACGAAGATCCTGGCGATATTGCCGCGTTCTATCTCGACCAGGGTGCCGAGGCAGTGATCATCAAACTGGGGGCCAAGGGTGCGTTCTATCGCACTGCCCAGGTTGAGCAATTTGTGCCGGCAGTACCGGTCGCCAACGTGATCGACACCGTCGGTGCCGGTGATGGCTTTGCCGTCGGTGTGATCAGCGCCTTGCTGGAGAACCTCGGGTTTGCCCAGGCAGTACAGCGCGGCAACTGGATCGGCAGCCGTGCCGTACAGAGCCGTGGCGATATGGAAGGCCTGCCGACCCGTGCCGAGCTGCTGGAACACAACGCGCTGCCTGCGCCCCTCTAAACGACCTTTTCAGCTTGACCCGTTACCTGCTGCGCACAACAAAAACAAGCTCAGGAGCACCACTATGCACTCGTTAAAACTCGCTGCCCGCCGGTGGTGGTACATCATGCCGATCGTGTTTATCACGTACAGCCTGGCTTACCTTGACCGTGCCAACTATGGTTTTGCAGCCGCCTCCGGGATGGCTGAAGACCTGAACATCACCCCCGGCCTGTCGTCATTGCTGGGTGCGCTGTTTTTCCTCGGGTATTTCTTCTTCCAGGTTCCGGGGGCGATTTACGCGCAGAGAAACAGCGTCAAGAAGCTGATATTTGTCAGCCTGATCCTCTGGGGCAGCCTCGCCACGCTGACCGGCGTGGTCTCCAGCGCCTACTGGCTGATCGTGATCCGCTTCATGCTCGGGGTGGTTGAGGCCGCCGTGATGCCCGCGATGCTGGTGTACCTGTGTCATTGGTTCACCCGCGCCGAACGCTCGCGCGCCAACACCTTCCTGATCCTGGGCAACCCGGTGACCATGCTCTGGATGTCCGTCGTTTCGGGCTACCTGGTGCAGCATTACAGCTGGCGCTGGATGTTTATCGTCGAAGGCCTGCCTGCCGTGCTCTGGGCCTTTATCTGGTGGCGCCTGGCCGATGACCGCCCAAGCGAAGCCAAATGGCTCAGCAACCAGGAAAAACACGACCTGCAAAGCGCGCTGGATGCCGAGCAAGTGGGCATGAAGCCGGTGAAAAACTACGCCGCCGCGTTCCGTACCCCGGCCGTTATCCTGCTGGCCTTGCAGTTCTTTTGCTGGAGCATCGGGGTGTACGGCTTTGTGCTGTGGCTGCCGTCGATTCTCAAGCAAGGCGCACAGATGGACATGATCGAAGCCGGCTGGCTCTCGGCCCTGCCGTATCTGGCTGCCGTGATCGCCATGCTGGTGGTGTCCTGGGGCTCGGACAAACTGCAAAAGCGCAAACGCTTCGTCTGGCCGCCGCTGCTGATCGCATCCATCGCGTTCTACGGCTCGTACATGCTGGGCGCCGAACACTTCTGGTGGTCCTACGCGTTGCTGGTGATTGCCGGCGGCTGCATGTACGCGCCCTATGGCCCGTTTTTCGCCATCATTCCTGAAATCCTGCCTTCCAACGTGGCAGGCGGTGCCATGGCGCTGATCAACAGCATGGGTGCGCTGGGCTCCTTTGCCGGTTCCTACCTGGTGGGGTATCTGAACAGCTCGACCGGCTCTACGGGCGCGTCCTTCCTGCTGATGAGCGGTGCCCTGATGATTTCGGTAGTACTCACGGTGATGCTTAAACCTGCCGCCAAAGACCCTGCCGTCCCCCAACACGATGCTTCGCAGCGTCTGGCCCACTCTTGATTAGGTTGGTGACTCCCTTGAAAAAACATGTCGTGCTCTACAAACAACTGTCCGACGCGCTGATGCAGCGCCTTGAGGCCCACGCCCATGTCACCCTGATCGAGCGGCTTGACGCCCGGGGCATGGAGCAGCTGCGAGCTGCCCTGCCCCAGGCCCGTGGCATCCTGGGAGCAAGCCTCAAGCTGGATGCACAGCTGCTGGATCTGGCGCCCGAGCTGGAGGTTGTGTCCAGCGTGTCGGTAGGTGTCGATAACTACGACATCGACTACCTGACCGAGCGCAAGGTTCTGCTCACCAATACCCCGGACGTGCTGACCGAAACCACCGCCGACACCGGCTTTGCCCTGGTACTGGCCAGTGCCCGGCGCGTGGTGGAGCTGGCCAATATGGTGCGTAATGGCCAATGGCAAAAAAACGTCGGCCCCGAGCATTTCGGCACCGACGTGCATGGCAAAACCCTGGGCATTATCGGTATGGGCCGTATCGGCGAAGCCCTGGCCCAGCGCGGCCACTTTGGCTTCGGGATGCCGGTGATCTACCACAGCAACTCGCCCAAACCTGCGGTCGAAGCACGCTTCAACGCGCAATACCGCAGCCTGGACGAGTTGTTGCAACAAGCGGACTTTATCTGCCTGACCCTGCCCCTGACCGCGCAAACCGAAGGTTTGATCGGTGCCGAGCAATTTGCCCTGATGCGCCCCGAGAGCATCTTTATCAACATCTCTCGCGGCAAGGTGGTGGACGAAAAGGCGCTGATCAACGCCTTGCAGCAAGGCCAGATCCGCGGCGCCGGGCTCGACGTGTTCGAGCGCGAACCTCTGGAGCTGACGTCGCCATTGCTGAAACTGGACAACGTGGTGGCCACGCCGCATATCGGCTCGGCCACCTTTGAGACCCGTGAAGCCATGGCCCGCTGCGCCGTGGAAAACCTGCTGGCGGCATTGGCCGGTGAGCGTCCGGCCAACCTGGTCAACCCGCAAGCATTGCGCTAAGAAGCACTCTAAATAAACGGTATTCCAAAGAACGGTGGCTGCCGTTACCAGGTTTAGCCCGCTGGCCCGGTAGCGTTGCAGCTCAAAACTACGGTCGAGGATTTATCCAAATAACGCATTTTGCCGTTGATGGACTTTCCGACCATGAGAACATGCAGGTCGATAACGGCGTCGTACTCGCGGCAGGCGCCAACAGTTATCAATATTAGTTACCTGAAAATTAAGCAGCAATACATATGTATGCTTGGCGAAGTACTGATTTTACGCACAATGATGGCGTCCATTGTAAGGTGCTACAGCCGTAGAATGAATGTCATGGCACAGATTTCAAGAGGCCCAGCCACAGCTTTCTGCTTTACAGGACTTAATACCTATCTTTTTTGGTGTAAACACTTAAAACAGGAAAGTAATATGTGGCAGCGAGGCGAAACACTTTTCTTAGGCGCTACCGTAATTACCGCATTTGGACCCAACCCGGATTTTGGCGCCATGATAACTGGAGGGCATCCTTATAATTCAGCACCCGCAGATATTGCAGACCATTTATTGCCAATGATTATTGTATCTAACTACATGGATGAGGTGATCAAAACACAGGAACATGAAATAAAAAAGAAACACGCAACAGATACGGCGCACATCGACTCAAGCATTGATAAAATCATAAAAAACGCAGGGGGCAAGAGTGCCCCTATGAATGCTAAAACACCACCAGAAACGGTATCAAAAGAACTGAGTGTTGTTTCGGCAGCGAGCGCTGAAAGCCGCTCATTGGCCAACACTAAGCTGCAAGAAGCCAAGTCCTTTTTTGGTGAGAACCCCATTAAAGAAGCTGGCTATGACTTAAGAGACTTTTACTCAAATGGTTTGGCGCCAGGCCCACACCCTAACTATAAACTCCTCAAGGATTGGGCCACTGCTTATAACGCGTATAAAACTTCTCAAGTCTATTTGGAAATGGCGAACCGGCTAAAAGCGAAAGAGGATGCACTCACCGCTATAACAGCTGAACAAAGCCGTATTGCCGCCGAAGCCGAAGCACAACGCGTGGCAGCTGAAGCAGAGGCCAAACGCATAGCTGACGAGGCCGAAGCCAAGCGTGTCGCTGATGAGCAAGCTCGAGTTGCAGCAGAAGCACAGCGAGTGGCGCAACAGCAAGCCGCGCGTCAGGCTGTATTCAGGACCGCAGGTACATTGGCCATGCCTGCAAATGCCGCAGCGATCACAGTCTCGGGGCAAGGGCTGATTCAAGTAGGTGAAGGTGCTGGCGCTTTGGCCCAGGCTATTGCCGATGCCATTGCGGCACTGGGCCGAATTGCCGCAGCAGGGCCTGGCGCATACATCGCTGCATTTGTCTCATTAGGGTTGTACTCCCCTGCGACGGCTGACGGTTCACAGGATCGTACGCCTGACCGCATTCGCTATGGTTTTGGCCTGAAGGCGGAGCAGTTGGGGCTTGCGCCAGGTGCCGATCTGCAAAGCATTGCGTTGGCTCAAGGTACCGTCGAACTGCCATGGCGCCTGACCAATGAAGCCAAGAGCGATCGATCTGTTATCTCAGTGGTCAGTACCGATGGTGTGAATGTACCCAAGGCGGTTCCCGTACGGGCTGCAACGCTGAATCCCACGACAGGTCTGTATGAAGTGGTGCTTCCCACCACGATTCCTGATCAGCCGCCAATTACGCTGACGTGGACACCCCTTGATGCGCCGGGGAGCGAGAACCCATCAAGTACAACAACACCTGCGGTACCTCAAGAAATCCCGGTCTACACCGGCACCACGCTGCAACCGATCACCGTTGAGGCTGAGCCCTATCCTGGTGTAACCATTACCCCAGATGATTTGATCACCTGGTTCCCAGCAGAGTCAGGGATTGCACCGGTTTATGTGATGTTCAGCGAGCCTTTGGATTCGGGAGTCTTTACCCGTAGACAGCTCCAAAAGAAGTTTGACAGTCATAAAGAAGACTTCGGTTTTGAAGGGCAAAATGCCACCAATCAGACGCTAACAGAGTTTAGAGATAAAATACTTACTCACCTTAGCGATCCTGCGACTATTGAGAAAGGTACTTTTCACTCCGAGCCGAACTCAAAAGTATATTTTAATTCCGATAGCAACTTAGTAGTAATTGTTGGAGCTGATGGAATGTTTATTTCTGGATGGCATCTTGAACCAGGAACCCGACAATACAAAGTTTATATTGATACAGGAGTATTATGATGAGCGTAGCGTTGATTGAGCTTGCAAAAAAACTAACCACATCTTCTATTAGCGGGAAGGATTTTACTGCAACTTTTTTTGAACAGTGGAGGTCTGAAGGTAAGTCGGGGATTTTAGCACAAGATGATGATCATCTAGGCGATTGCCTAAGACTAATGTTCGGTCTTGCTGATAGTTTTACAGACGGCCCCAAAGATCGCCCTACAGAACTGACAGAGAGTGAGCTAAAGCAAGAGGTAAGCAAGCTTCTCAGTACATATGGTTATATTTAATTAGGAGAAAGACTTTAGTTAGTTTTGACCGCTTGTAGTTATGTAGCTGTAAAGTCATGATGGAGAAAACCCGGCTCAAGCTGGGTTTTTTTGAGTTCAACTTGACAAATTAATCATCTCTGCATACCAATCACTCTTGCTGGTCGTATTTTTAGGTATACATAAAATGGTGCATCTAGAAGAAACCAGTTCTGGGGAGATTTTCTATTACTGGTACGTTCAATTTGATACGCCAATATGTGAACACTCAACATGATACGAGAGAGTAGAAGCCGCCATGTTCGTTCGTTCTTATCTTCGTGCGTCGACCATCGAGCAAGACGCGAATCGAGCTAGTACTGCATTGGAGCAACTCGCGACTGAACATGGCCAGCTCATTGCCAACATGTATACCGAGAATGCCAGCGGCACCGAAGCGAATAGGCCTGAGCTTCTTCGGCTGCTCAAGGATGCACGCAAAGGCGATGTGCTCCTGGTTGAAAGTATCGACCGGCTGTCACGCATGGAAGATCCTGAATGGCGAATGCTCAAGGCAACCATCGACTCAAAAGGACTTCGTATTGTCGCGTTCGATCTACCCACCAGCCACCTGGCATTAAGAGTCACCCAGGGGGACGAGTTCACCAGCCGCATGCTTGGATCAACAACATGATGATCGAAATGATGGCTCCTATTGCTCGTAAGGATTATCAACAGCGCCGTGAGCGACAAGCTCAGGGAATTGCAAAGGCCAAAAGCGCCGGGGCCTGCAAAGGTCGACCTATTGATGCCGATTTGCACAAGCGTGTACGGGAACTGCTGTCCGCCAACTTAGGCATCCGAGCAACCGCCCGCCACGCCGCTTGTTCAACAACGACCGTTCTCAAAATCCGAGATCAGCTTCAACAAGCTAAATAGCCGATTTATATGACTCCTCTGGCGTAGCGCCGTCCGATTTGATGGGTGTCAGCTCAGGCCATTGCGGCCACTGCAATCGGCTTAACGTGCTTTATTTTCCGTTTTCTTAAGAGACCCCTTAATGTGCTTTATTGTCCGTTTTCTGAGGCTCCCCCTGAGTGAGTTCACCGAAGGTCACTTGCCGCTTTTGATATTGGTCCACACCCGGGTGCGGACCCGGTCAATGTTCAGCGGCATGGCCTCGAGCGCAAACAGCTTGTCCATCATCTCTGGGGTTGGATAGACCTTGGTGTCAGCCTTGATTTCAGGGCTGACCAGGGCATCGGCCTGCTCGTTGCCATTGGCGTAATGCACATGGTTGGTGATCCCGGCCATCACGTCCGGGCGCAGCAAGTAGTTCATGAAGCTGTAAGCGGCCTTTTCGTCCGGCGCATCGGCAGGCATGGCGACCATGTCAAACCAGATAGCGGCACCTTCCCTGGGAATCCCATAGCCGATTTCGACGCCGTTATTGGCCTCTTTGGCCCGGGTTTCGGCCTGCAGAATGTCTCCCGAAAAACCTACTGCCACGCAGATATTGCCGTTAGCCAGATCACTGGTGTACTTCGATGAGTGGAAGTAGCTGATATACGGCCGGACCTTGAGTAGCAGCTCTTCGGCTTTCTTGTAGTCGGCCGGGTTCTTGCTGTGATGGGGCAAGCCCAGGTAGTTGAGCGCCGCAGGCAGGATTTCCGGGCCATTGTCGAGAATCGCCACCCCGCAGGACTTGAGCTTTTCCATGTTTTCGGGCTTAAAGATCAAGTCCCACGAGTCCACCGGCGCGTCGTCCCCCAGCACCGCCTTGACCTTGGCGATGTTGTAGCCAATCCCGGTGCTGCCCCACAGGTATGGAAAACCGTGCTCGTTGCCCGGATCGTTGACCTGCAGTGCCTTGAGCAGCACCGGGTTGAGGTTTTTCCAGTTCGGCAGCTGGCTCTTGTCGAGCTTCTTCAGCGCCTTGCCCTGAATCTGGCGCGCCATGAAGTGGTTGGATGGAAATACCACGTCATAACCGGATGACCCCGTCATCAACTTGCCATCCAGCGTTTCGTTGCTGTCGAACACGTCATAGCTGAAGGCAATGCCGGTATCACGCTGGAAATTCTTCATCGTGTCGGGGGCAATGTAGTCCGACCAGTTATAGACCTTCACGGTCTCGGTGGCCTGGCACAACGTACCGGCGAGCATCAGGGGCAACAGGGCGACACGGATCATGATTCGATTCCTTGCATGTTTTGGGGCAGCTGTTTTTATTGGCAGGTTTCGGCGATCAAAGGATCAATACATACGTCTTGCGCACGGTTTCCTGGATATCCCAGATTCCGGTGCTGTTGGCAGGCAACATCAGTGCATCGCCCGCTTCTATGGTCAGGGTTTCACCCTTATCCGGGGTGAAGGTGCAGCGGCCTTGAATAAAGTGGCAGAACTCCTGTTCCATGATCTGGCGACGCCAACGGCCCGGGGTGCATTCCCAGATACCGGTTTCGACGCCGTCGTTACGCTCTACACAGGTCACCGAGGTGACCGCAACCGGCGTGCCCAGCGGCACGGCGACGGGAAACGACTCTTGCAGCTGCACGTGGGCGGTGTTCTTGAATTGCGTGATGCTCATGGGACGTTCCTGTTCTACGAAAATGTCGGGTTAACGCATAAAGCCTTCCATAAGCCCGGCCATACGGCTGGCAAATTGCCGACGCCAGGGCGGGCTGTCTGGGTTGGCCAGGGTTTTGTCTTCGTACACAAAGCTGCGGATGATCGCGTTGTAACCCAGCCAGCGACAGGGCTCCGGCTCCCAGGCCTTGAGTGCGCCCAGCCCGCCTTCGGTCAACACCCAGGGCTGTCTGACCTCAAGGGTGTCACGCTGCAAAATCAGGTCGGCCAGCGTGCGCCCGCCCAAGTGGCTGGCGCCCACGCCTTCTCCGCCGTATCCGCCTGCCAGGGCAATGCCCTGCTGGCGATCACAGAGCATGTGCGGCTGAAAGCGCCGCGACATCCCCAGATTGCCGCCCCACACATGGCTGATCTCTACATTTTTGAGCTGCGGGAACAGCTCGCTGAACAGATAGCGGCGCAGTTCGATTTCGCTCTGGCTGAGGTCGAAGTTCTCGCGCAACCGCCCGCCAAACTGGTAACCGCCCCGGGCCCCGAACACCAGGCGGTTGTCCACCGTGCGCTGGCCGTAGGTAACCTGGCGACTGCTTTCGCTGAAAGCCTGCCCCCGGGCCAGACCAATCTCGTCCCAGATCGCGGACGATAAAGGTTCTGTGGCCACCATCAGGCTCTGTACCGGCAATTGATAGCGCCCCAGGGGCGCCAGGGTGTTGGCATAGCCCTCCACGGCAGGTACCACCCAACGGCTACGTACCCGGGCCTTGGCGGTGCGGGCAAACCCTGCGCGCCACTCAGTCACCGGGCTTTGTTCGAAGATCCGCACCCCCATGCGCTCAACGGCGCGGGCCAGGCCGCGTACCAGTTTGGCCGGGTGGATGGTTGCGACATGCGGTGTGAAGATCCCGCCGTAAGGCTTGGCCACACGGATCTGCTGCGCCAGTTCGGCCGGGCTCAGCCAGCAGTAGTCGGATTCGTCCAGGCCTTCGGCGTAGAGGCTGGCCAGATAACTGCGCAAACTGGCCTCTTGCTCGGGGTAGCGCGCCGCGCAAAACAGTGCGCCCCCTTTACGGTAATCGCAGTCGATGCCTTCGCGGTCGATGACGCTTTTCACGGTATCGGGAATGCCGTGCAGCAAGTCGAAGGACTCGCGACGCTGCTGCGCCGGCAACCCGGCCAGCAAGCGGTCTTCGCCCAGCAGGTTGCCCATCAGCCAGCCGCCGTTGCGGCCCGATGCGCCAAAGCCTGCGGTTTGCGCTTCAACGATTGCAATGCTCAGTTCAGGGGCATGGCGCTTGAGGTAATACGCCGTCCAGAGCCCGGTGTAACCGGCTCCGATAATGACCACGTCGACATCCAGATCGTGCTCAAGCGGCGGCCGGGGTGCGAGATCTTCCCCGAGCTGGTCCATCCATAAACTGATTGAGCGCCATGCTGGCATTACCGACTCCACACCGATCCAAGAATGGGTCGATCCTAGTCGCTGGCCTCAGGGCGCGTCTTGCGTGCGTGCCCGCAAAGAAATTTGTTTGGCGTACGCCTTGGGCGACTGCCCGGTGTGCTGGCGAAAACAGCTGTAAAACGCGGATATGGAGTTAAACCCCGCCGAAAATGCCAGCTCATCGACCTTGACCGCGGTGCGGGCCGCATCCATCGCCGCCAGTACATGACGCAGCCGTGCCTGATTCACATAACGGTAAAAGCTTTGCCCCAGTACCTGGTTGAGCAGATACGACATCTGGTTGCGCGTATAACCGCAAGCCCTGGCCACTTCCTGCAGGTCCAGTTCGGGATCGAGCCAGGGTTGTTGCTGCTCGAAATAGGTTTGCAGGTCCTGGGCCATAAAACTCAGCTGCCGGGCCGAAAGTCCCAGGCGGCTGACCGCAGGCCGCAGCGAGCCTTGGCCCGCCGGGTTGGGCGCGGTTTCGTGGACCAGTGAGGCGTATTCGTTGACCTGCCAGATCAGCCCGTCGCGCACCGTGATGGCTTCACTGGCGCGGAACGACACCAGCCCCTGGCTGCCGCGCAAGGTCATCCGGTACTGAATGAAGGCGGTATTACCATCCAGACGAATGCGATCGCTGTGTTCGAGCGCTTCGTCCGGCTCTCTGGGCATGGACGACTGCACGTACTCGCGCAGCTCATCGAGGGCCATGGCCCGGTTCTGGAAAAAGTCGTTGTAGATCACGTCGGGGTGATACAGCGCCATCACCCCGTCCAGATCACGATGCTTCCAGCACAGGTGGTAGCGCATCACGGTTTCGCCGGTGGCGCGGGTATGTTCGGGGCCGTCGTCTGGGGCTGACATAGAACGCTCGAAAACAAAAAACCAAGAGTGACGCGTTTGTTCGCGGGCCTCAATGGGGACGCGGCGAGGCAAACGCAGAAGGGAAATCAGCTAAGTGCATGATTCATATCAAAAGCCAGTCAAACAAGTGGCCATGGCAGGAAAAAATGCTTAGCACCCTCGCTTTTGAATGCTAGGTTTGAACACGAAACACTTTCAAACACATGCGGTCAGCGTTAACCGCACGACACCTTGAGCTAAAGGAATTGCTCTATGCACCTCATGGACAGCGTCAACAGAATCACTTTCCCGAATGCCTGCCAACTCATGCGCTGGCATTTCCATCCGATGGGCTTCGAAGCAAGCATGGACGCACCGGGCAGCATGATTGCCCGCCTGTTTGACCGTGCCAGTGGCGAAACCGTGATTGCCATTGCCGGCATCCCCTGCGCCACGGTCATGAGCCTGGGCCAGGTGGGCCGCATCATCCAGGCCGTGGAAGACGAGCTTGAAAGCTTCGTACCACCGATGACCTGGCAGGCTCAGGCCTGAATCAGAAGGCTGGGGCCCACAGGGTTTGTGCTGTTCCGCACCTAGAATAAACATTAGGTTATTGATTTATATCTTTATAAATCAGAACCTTAACTCAATATTCTAGAAACAGAATCAAGCCCATAAAACAACTTATGGGCCATTTCCGCTACCTCAATCCCCTGTTGCAGTGCCTTCTCGACGCGGGTCAGCACCGGCGACCCATCCGTTTTCGTCCCGGGCAACTTATGGGCCATTTCCGTGTACCTCAATCCCCTGCTGCAGTGCCTTCTCGACGCGGGTCAGCACCGGCGACCCATCCGTTTTCGTCCCGGGCAATGATCTGGGTGCCACTGGTCATTTCGATCAGGGATACCTCATGGCCACGGTCCTTCAACTGCTGCACCAGTGCGGGGCTGACCATGCCGGCTTCAAGCTCGGTACCGACATTGCGACTGCCGAAGTTGGGCAGACTGATTGCGTCCTGAGGGTTCAGTTTCCAGTCCGCCAGGCCAACGACCGCCTTGTTGACGTACTCGATGATCTGAGAGCCGCCAGGGGAACCCACCGTGGCAACCAGTTCGCCGCTTTTGCGATCGAACACCAGAGTCGGGGCCATTGAAGAACGCGGGCGCTTGCCTGGCTCGATACGGTTGGCGACAGGCTTGCCGTTTTCCTGCGGGACAAACGAGAAGTCGGTGAGCTGGTTGTTCAAGATGAAGCCATTGGTCATCACGTGCGAACCAAACGCGGCTTCGACCGAGGTGGTCATCGAGATGGCCCCGCCCTGATCGTCCACCGCGGCTATCTGCGAGGTGGAAATACGCAGCGCCGACCGGTCAGGTGCCAGTGCCAGGTTAATGCCTGCTGGGATACCCGCCTCGGCACGCCCCATGCTTCTGTCCCCGATAAGCGCCGCCCTTGTGGCGTAGTAGGCCTTGTCGGTCAGCCCTTTCACATTGACGGGCACAAAGTCGCTGTCCGCCAGATAAAGCGCCCGGTCAGCATAAGCCAGGCGCTCGGCCTCGGCGATCAGGTGAACTGCCGAAGCAGAAGGCTCCACGCCTGTGCCCGTGCTGCTCGGCACCGGGGGCATCCTGGCCAGGTCCAGCGCTGGCGAGGTGTGCTGGAACGCCTCGAGAATCCCCAGCGTCTGTAGCACGGCGACGCCACCCGAAGACGGCGGTGGCATGCCGCAGACGCGCCACTCTTTGTAGTCACCGCACACCGCCTGGCGCTCTTTGGCCCGGTAACCGCTGACATCCGCCAGGGACAGTGTGCCCGGGCGGGCGTGGGCGCCGACTTTGTCCACCATCGCCTGCGCGACCGCCCCCTGGTAGAACGCATCTGCACCGCGAGTGGCAATAGCGTCAAGGGTGCGGGCAAGTTCAGGGTTTTTCAGCAAGGTACCCACGGGCAAGGCCTGCCCTTGTGGCGTCAGGAAGTACCTGGCCATTTCCGGTGAACCGGGAATGAATTTGTCAGCGGCGATCTGGGTATGTAACCGCTTGGACACAGGGAAGCCCTGAGTGGCCAGTTGAATGGCAGGCTGGAACAGGTCACCCCAAGGCAGTTTGCCGTGTTGCTTGTGGGCCATTTCCAGCGCTCTGAGCACGCCCGGCACGCCCACCGAACGCCCGCCTATCTGGGCCTCCGTAAACGGTATCGGCTGGCCATCAGCCCCCAGGAACATGCGCGTGTCGGCCCCTGCCGGGGCCGTTTCGCGACCATCAAAGGCCTGAACCTGCTTGCCATCCCAATACAGAATGAAAGCACCGCCACCGATGCCACTGGCCTGCGGCTCGACCAGCGCAAGCACCGCTTGCATGGCGATCGCCGCATCAATCGCAGACCCGCCCTTGCGCAGCATCTGCTGCCCGGCAGCGGTTGCCAGCGGGTTGGCCGCTGCGGCCATATGGCGAGTGGCGTGTACCGGGACCATGTCTGAGCGAAAACCCGAGGAAATTTCGGGCGCAGGCGGCAATGCAGAGGTTTTATGGGGCGCCGAGGCCTCTGTACCGCATCCACTGAGCCACAGGGCCAGGGCTGATACACCGATCACGCCGGCACTGTTGTTTTTGGCACGCAAGTTGTTGATCAAAATGAGTTCCTTTTACTGGCAGTACTGCTGATTGTTGTTATTCGGGCGTCACCCGCCATTGGAATTGCTGACGCTTGACGGGGTGCGCAAATCTTCAAAGAACGCCTTGCCCTGAGGTATCCGGTCAGAGGCTTTGGGGACGTTGGGCCCTTGAGCGTCCTGGTTTTCCAGATACCAGTAGCAATGCTTGACCGCCCGGGTGATGCCGACATACGCCAACCGCAGAATCTCGTCCTTCTGCGCGCTGTCGTAAGGTTCCGGGTCGCCGTCCTTGCCCAGGCCCGCCATGCGGTACACCTGATTTTTGTAGGGCGAAGACGTCAGGTGCTGGCAGTCGCCCAGCAAGAACACCGCATCGGCCTGCAAGCCTTTGGAGCTGTGGTACGTCAGTTGCTTGAGCCTGCGGTCGGCAGGCGCCAGGCTGGAATCCAGATTTAAAACTGACTGAATATCCTTTTCAATCAATAGCTTATCGCTACTTTTTCGATACAGCATTAACACGCTATCGCCGGCGTTGTAGTGCTCGGTCAACCGGGCAGCCAGGCCCTGATCGTCGCGATGCAGGACATTGACCGGCACGGGCGTCTTGGGCTCGCCGCTGGCCTTGGCCCGTTTGCCGGCAATGGACGGCGCGGCGCGCACGATATGTTCTGCGGCATCGATGATGTGTTGGTGACTACGGAAGTTGTCGCTGAGCATCACCCGGGTGGTGGCGGGCGACGGGAATTCCTTGTTGAACTCCATGAAGTATTTGGGCGAGCTGCCGCGCCAACCGTAGATCGATTGCCAGTCATCCCCCACACACAGCAGCGAAGAACGCTGGGCACCGCGCCCTACATGCATCGCCGGGCCACGGCTGCGAATCTCGCGCAAGCTGGCCCGTAACCAGGAGACGATCTGCGGCGACACGTCCTGAAACTCATCGATCATCAAGTGCGACAGTGGCCGTAGCTGCTCGTGACTCAGCAGTTTGAAGTTCTGCGGGGTGTTCTCGCCAAACAGCGAGAACATGCGGTTGTAGGTCATGACCGGCGGGGTTTGCGCCAACAGATGGTCTTCCAGCGCTCGCCAGTACAGGCTCAGGGCTTCGAAGAAGAAACGGTCCGGATCGTCTTTGGCAAAGCGCATGTCCGCCACGGCCGCCGCCACGTCGAGCCCAAGGTTTTCGATAAAGCTTGCCGCCGCAACAAAGCTGTCGAGCAACGGCGCTGAACCCAACTCACCCTTGAGCTTGTAATCAAACCCCGGGCCGGCACTGGCGCCCCCTGCCAATGCGCTGATAACGCGCTTTGCAGAATCGTAATTTTCTAGCCATATCAATGGTTTATTACAGAAAGCTCGAAACAGGGTCCGTTTAACCGCCCACTCGGCCCGCACACTGAGCTTGGCGCCGGGGCGGCAAATCTGCGGGTTCTCCCGTGGGTCGAAACCCAATACCACCCAAGCATCAAGCTCGGCAATGTAGCCGTGGCAATGGAATGACGAACCATTGATTTCAACTGTTTCGCGATTGGGTTCGATGCCCTGGATCGGCCACGCACCGGCAGCAAACCACAGATCCTCCAGGGTGTCGCAAAGCTCTTCGTCGCGCCTGGCGGCCAGTTCGGTCACCGCCATGCGCTTTTGCACGTCGGGGTGGTCGCGCTCCAGCTCCTTGAGCTGCAAGGCATGCCGGCACAGCGGTGCCAGTGTCTGGCGAAAGCGCTCATCACGGGTGTAAAGGCTGTGGTAGCAAGCATTGAGCTGCTGACGCTGGGCGTCGTTGATGCGCAAATCGAACGGGTTGCTGTCGCTTTCGTCGTCGTTGAACAGGCTGCGCGTGTTCAGGGTCTCAAACGCCTGCAACTGGCCGTAGCCGGGCAAGCTGCGCACCATGGGCAATATGCGCGAGTGAAAGGTGCGCACCACGTCACGGGCTTCCTTGAGTGACAAGGTGCGCCCCCACAGGGCAAAAATCTCCTGCAGTTTGCTGATGAAGTCCTTGCGTGATTCGCGGGTGAAGGTCACCACGGTCATCGAGCCAAGTTCAAAGCCCAGATAATGGGTAAGCAGCAAAATCCGCAGCACCAGCGACGTCGACTTGCCTGCCCCGGCACCGGCGACCACCGAGGTTGACGGTGTATCGCTGAAGATCATCTTCCACTGCGCAGCACTGGGCTGGGCATGCCCGGGCAGGATTGCAGCCACGTCGGCCTTGATTTGCTTTTTCAGTTCGGGGCCCAGGGGCAGCCGCCAGTCATCGAACAAGTGGTCATCAATACCGGGGGCCCGCAGTTCCTGCGCACGCAAGTCGCTGATAAACAGGACCTGACGGCCCTCTTCCAGCCCTTCGGCGTGGCCCTCTGCAAAGCCGTAATCGACCCCGGCGCTGTGCCCGCTGCGAAACCCGTCAGCCTGGCCTTGTAGCCAGGACGCCCCATGCCGGGCGCGCAAACGGCTCAGGCCGCTGCCAAACAGTCGGGCAGCCAGGCGCTTGAGCAGGGGCAATTGAGTAATGGGGGCCAGTTCTTCAGGCAGATCGGGATTGTGTTGCGGCACGCTGACTCCAGGGTGTGAGGCTGTCCGGGCGGGAGACTATGGTCGCTGCATTAGGCTCAGAGATCTAGCTAATTGCTTGGGCATCAGCCATTTAGAGCTTCCAGTGAAGGTAAATGACGATTTACTGACCTGCAAAAGCATCTATTTATTTGATTGGTTTTACGCATTTTTTAAGCTTTTTATCGATATGTCACTGATGGAGAATCATCCCATCATCAACCGGGTAACCGTTCACACCCCACGGGCAACCTGAACAGGAGACGCATCATGCTTGAACTCAGACCCTTCAATACCCTGGGCGGCGCAAACCACGGTTGGCTGGACGCCCATCACCACTTTTCGTTCGCCGAATACCATGATCCGCAGCGGATGAACTGGGGCAACCTGCGGGTATGGAACGATGACGTGATCGCCCCCGGCACCGGCTTCCCGAAACACCCGCACCGCGACATGGAAATCATCACCTATGTCCGTGAAGGCGCCATCAGCCACGAAGACAACCTGGGCAACAAGGGGCGCACTGAAGCAGGCGATGTGCAGGTCATGAGCGCGGGCACCGGGATTGCCCACAGCGAGTACAACCTGGAGCCGACGCCCACCAAAATCTTCCAGATATGGATCATTCCGAATCGGCAAGGCGATGCGCCTGCCTGGGGCGCCAGGCCTTTCCCCAAAGGGCAGCGTGAAGGGTTTGTCACCCTGGCCAGTGGCAAGGAAGGCGATCATGAAAGCCTGCGCATCCGCGCCGATGCCCGCCTGGTGGCGGCAAACCTCAAGGCCGGCGAAAGCGCCGAGTACCGGCTGGACAGTGGGCGTCGCGCCTATCTGGTGCCCGCCACGGGAGTGATCGAGGTCAACGGCCTGCGTGCCAATGCACGGGATGGCGTAGCCGTGGTGGATGAGTTTGTACTGCGGGTGACGGCGATCGAAGACAGCGAGATCGTGCTGGTCGATATCGCCTGACGCCACACGTAAAAAGACCGGGCACCCCAGGGTGTCCGGTCTTTTTTCAGGCCTGGAACCAGGTTTTGTACAGCAGGGCCCCGGCGACCAGCACACACAAAGCAGCGAAGCCCAATTGCAGCACCTGCGCCGATACCTTGGGCGCGACCACGCGACCCGCCAGCATCCCGCCCATGCAGGCCAGGATAAAAATCACTCCCTCGACCGGGATGCGTACACCGCTGTAAAGCGCGCCGATGATGGCCGTAAGCGAGATCAGGGCAATCACCATCAAGGACGTGGCAACCACGGCGTGAGCGCGGATATCGGTCAGTTGCCTGAATGCCGGTACCAGCAGAAAGCCGCCCCCCACCCCCAGCAACCCCGTCAGCAACCCGCAGAACGAGCCCACCAGCGCCAGGGTTGCAGAGCACTTGAGCGTCCATTTCAAACGGCCGGTGGTTTCATCCAGCATGCAGTTTTTTTGCTCCCAGCCCTGGTCACCCGGTGCTTGCGCCAGAGGTTGCGGGCTGCGGGGCTGACGCGCCATGCGCACGGCAACCGCGATCAGCACCAGGCTGAATAACGCGCTGAGCCCGCTTTCAGGCAGACGGTGAGCCACATACAGCCCCACCGGGGTAAAACCCGCCCCCAGCACGGCCATCAAGGTCGCCGCCCGATAGCGCACCAGCCCTTTGCGCAAACCATCAAGTGCCCCGAGCGCAGCCGCAGCCCCCACCGCCATCAATGCCACGGGGGCGGCCTGGGTCATTGACCAGCCCAGGCCGATCACCAGGGCCGGGACGGCCAAAATGCCGCCTCCCGCCCCTGTAAGGCCGAGAATCAAACCCACCATAATTCCGAATAAAATCTCAAGCGACACAACTAACCTCGGTCCAGCGTGAAGAGCACGAGCGCCAGGCCTGACCACACACCCTGAAAACATCAGGATCAATTTCAGGCATCAAGGCTCTATAGTGTTGCGGGCTTACTCAACCACGGCAGTCACTATGGAACCTCGGATACAGGCATTTTTTGACAGCGCCTCGTGTACCTACAGCTATGTAGTGTTTGAGCACGAAGGCAGTCAGTGCGCGATTATCGACTGCGTACTGAACTATGACCACACTTGTGCACACACCTCGACCACCAGCGCAGATGAAATCGCGGCCTTTGTGATCGAGCACGGCTTGCGCCCGCAGTGGCTGCTCGAAACCCACGCCCACGCTGACCATCTTTCCGCAGCGCCTTATCTGAAGCAAAAACTGGGCGGCAAAATCGCCATCGGCGCCGGTATTCGCGATGTGCAGCGGGCGTTCAAAAACATCTTCAACCTTGAACCCGCGCTGCAACTGGACGGCTCGCAGTTCGATCACCTGTTCGAGCCCGATGAGGTATTCCAGATAGGTCGGCTTCAGGCGCGCGCCCTGAGCGTACCGGGCCATACTCCGGCGGACATGGCCTTTTGTGTGGAAGGCAGCACGCTGTTTGTCGGCGACACCCTGTTCATGCCCGATGTGGGCACTGCCCGCTGTGACTTCCCGGGCGGCGATGCCCGCCAGCTTTACCGCTCAATCAAGCGGTTGCTGGCATTTGCAGCCGATACCACGCTTTACCTGTGCCATGACTACCCGCCGCCCGAGCGCGAGGCCCGGTGCAGCACCACCGTGCAGGCACAGCGCGACGGCAATATCCATGTGCGCGATGGCATCAGTGAAGACAGCTTTGTGGCCCTGCGTACGACACGCGATGCCACCCTGGCGATGCCTGTTCTGATGTTGCCGGCGGTACAAGTCAATATTCGCGCCGGCGAACTGCCCGCCCCGGAAGCCAACGGCATCCGCTACCTGAAAATCCCGCTGAACCAGTTCTGAGCGCGCTGCGATCAGGACGTGGCAAGCGCTTCGGCGTTTGCCTTGCGCCGCTGGATCAAGTAACCCAGCACCGCCAGCGGCGCAGTGGCCAGCATCACTTCCACGGTGATTTGCAATGGCTGGCTGATATAGGTCGACACCAGCAGGCTGGCCACAAAACACAACCCGAGCTGCAGGGTATTCTGCAAGGCGGCCGCTTTGCCGGAGTTTCCCGAGAAGGGCATGAGCGCATTCGCGACCACAATCGGATAGCTCGCACCGTTAACCAGCGCCATCAGGCAGAACGGAATCAGCAAGGTGGCCAGTGTCGGCTCGGTGTACATGGCGACCAGATACAACCCCGCCATGCTGGCGCAGTAGGCGAACAGCAACCAGGGCAACAGCGTGCGGCCACTGAACCGCTGCAAGGCGCTGCGGCAGCTGTAACCGCCGACCAAAAAGGCCAGCGTAGGAAAGGCATAGCTCAACCCGATATCGCTCGGGCTGTAGCCCATATCACCCAGAATGAACGGCGATGCGGTCAACCAGGCAAAGAAGCTGGCCGAGCACGCGGCGAAAACCATTACATTGCCGCTAAAGCTTGCCGTACGCAGCAGCTGCCAGTAGCTGACCCCCGACTGTGCCGTTTTTGGCGCTGTGCGCGGGGTTTCCTTGAGCAGCAGCGTGGGAATGATCAGCATCACTGCCAGCCCCAGCAGCACGGCGAAAATCGCCTGCCAGCCCAAATGCCCCAACACCACGGCCCCCAGCAACGGTGCCAGGGCCGGCGACAACCCCATCAGCGGCATGATGCCGGCAAACACGCGATTGGCTTTGTCGGCCGGGTAGCGATCAATCACCAGCGCTTGCCACGTGACGGCAGCCGCACAGATACCGACGGCCTGGATAAAGCGCAAGCTCAGGAGCAGCACGGTGTTATCGACCCAGAACATGCCCAGGCAACCCAGCGCGAACAGCGACAGGCCCGCCAACAGCACCGGCTTGCGCCCCAGGCGGTCGGACAGCGGCCCCCAGAGCAACTGGCCAAAGGCAAAACCGGCCAGAAAGATGCTCAGGCTCGCGCCCACGGCACCGGCTGACAGCCCCAATTCGCTGCGCAACGTGCCGAATGCCGGCAGGTACATATCCATCGCCAGATAGCCCAGCATGCTGAGCCCGGCGAGATAACAGGTAAAACCAAAAGAGTTCTTCATGTGCACCCAAAAACTTGCCATCAAACAATTTGTTGACTGGCGAGCATTATCCATCAGAGGATTTGCTTGTGAAGCGATAATAATTGCCAACTGGCATCAAATTTTTTAAAGGCAAAGACATGTGGTCCGAATACTCCCTGGATGTGATTGATGCGGTGGCCCGCCACGGCAGTTTCAGTGGTGCGGCCCAGGAGCTGCATCGCGTCCCCTCCGCTGTGAGCTATACCGTGCGCCAACTGGAGCAGTGGCTGGCAGTCCCGTTGTTTGTGCGCCGTCACAGGGATGTTGAACTGACGCCCGCCGGGCATATGTTCGTCAAGGAAGCCCGGGACGTGATGAAAAAAATGCTCGGCACCCGGCGCCTGTGCCAGCAGGTTGCCAATGGCTGGAGCGGCCAGTTGCGCGTGGCCGTGGACTCGATCATCAAGCACCCGCGATGCCGGCAAATGGTGATCGACTTTTACCGCCACTTTCCCGACGTGGAACTGATCGTCCAGTACGAGGTGTACAACGGCGTATGGGATGCACTGGTGGACGGTCGGACCGATATCGTGATCGGCGCCACGCGTGCGGTTCCGGTGGCAGGCAGCTTTGCGTTTCGCGACATGGGCTTTATGCATTGGTTATGCGTGGCCAGCCCGCGGCATCCGCTGGCCTCGATTGAAGGCTTGCTGGGTGACGACCATCTGCGCCCCTACCCTGCGCTGTGCATGGACGACACCTCCCGCAGTCTGCCCAAGCGTGACACCTGGACCCTGGACAACCAGCGCCGGATGATGGTGCCCGACTGGGCCACCGGGCTGGCCTGCCTGAGCGACGGGCTGTGCGTGGGCATGGTGCCTGCTCATCTGGCCCAGCCTCTGATCGAAACAGGCCAGCTGGTGGCGCTGGACCTGCAGCGGCCCTTCCCCGCCAGCCCTTCGTGCATTGCCTGGGCCCAGAAGAATCATTCCCCGGCCATGAGCTGGCTGCTGGAGTACCTGGGCGATACCCCGACCTTGAGCCAGGAATGGCTCAATGAACATCGAACAGAATCGGATACAGCGACGCCACCAACAGAATCGCCATGGTCAGGTTGAATGCCAGCAACCACCGGGGCCTGGTCAGCACCGAGCGCAACGCACTGCCGAAGCCGGCCCAGACACACACGCTGGGCAAGTTGATGACGGCAAAGACCAGGGCAATGATGAACACATTGGCGATATAGCCCTGGGACGGCGTGTAGGTGGTAATTGCACCGATGGCCATCACCCAGGCCTTGGGGTTGACCCACTGAAAAGCCGCGGCGCCCCAGAACCCCAGTGGCTTGCCATGGGCCGCCAGCGACTCGGAAACCGGTCCCGAGGTGGCCACTTTCCAGGCCAGGTACAGCAAGTACGCCGCACCCAGGTAACGCAAGAGGGTATAGGCCATGGGCACGGCCTTGAACACGCCGCCCAGCCCCAGCCCCACCGCCAGCACCAGGAACATGAAGCCGAAGCTGATGCCCAGCGCATGGGGGATGGTGCGCTTGAACCCGAAGTTGACCCCTGAGGCCAGCAGCATGGTGTTATTGGGGCCGGGGGTGATGGATGAGACAAACGCAAACAGGGCGAAGGCAGAAATCAGTTCGAGGGAGAACGCCATGGTGTTATCCGGCTGTGAAGGGAGTGATGGACTCACCCTATCGGATTACCGGGCTGGCATTACGCTACAGATGGCTACTATTTTGACCACACACATTTGCATCGTTTTATACACATCGCTTTCACATCACTTTCACATCGTCTGGCCTAGATTGGATCCACTCCTTTAAATGAATCCCATTTGGCCCGCTCCCCCCAGCGGGCCTTTTTTTGGCTGTCGTTCAGCGACCCTCAGTCCTCCAGGGCCTGTACCGGTTTTGCGGGTTTTACCGGCTTGGCCGACTTGCCCGCCGCACTGCCCTTGGCTGGCGTCTCGGCTACTACCGGGGCCTGGGTTTCCTTTTCGGCCGCAGGCAAGGCATCGACGGTTTTAAACAGCTCGCCGAGGTCCACGTCGCCCGCGGTCTCGACCTTCTTCTCGCCGTCCTTGCCGATCAGAATCACTTTGGCCTTGTCGATGATCATCCCCGGCTTCAACCCGCGAATCAGCGACATCGTGCTCTGGGGCTCAAGGTCTTTGCCGTCACGCTTGCCGGTTATGCCGACAATTGTGTAAAGCACCATGTTGCGCTCATCGAACGCCTGTTTGATGGCCGGGTCTTCAAGGGCTTTTTTGAGGTGCGCCAGCGTCGGGTCAGCCTCTTCACGGGCAACGATGACCAAAGGGCGAAACTTGCCACGATCCTGATCAAGGGGGTTGGGGACTTCAACAGCCTGCACGGTGCCTGTTACCAGCACACTGGCAAGGATCAATAATCGGATAAACATCCAGACCTCCTTTTATTATCGGACCGGCTTCGCGGGCGTGTTGCCAATGCCTTGAAACCCTTGACGTTGAGCCTGTCATTCAGAGCTTAGGCCAAGGGTTCAGTCGCGCAACCGGGTTACCGGACTTTGCCTTTCATGTTTATTTTTTGCAACTGCATCCAAACCCCCTCCCCGGGGGTAGTACCTGTAACAGCCAACGAGCTGTTATCCCATCAGGAGACAGGTACATGAACGCAAAAACCTTGATCAGCCAAGCCGGCGCGACACTTGCCACCACACTGCTTTTGATGGCGCCGGGCGCCTATGCACAGTCCCGGCTACCCGAAAACATTAGGGTTCCCGAAGGTCACAAGGTGGCGATGACGACAGTTGGTGTAGGGCAAATCACTTACGAATGTAAAGAAAAAGCCAATGCGCCCGGTCAAATGGAGTGGTTCTTTGTAGGCCCAAAAGCGCAGCTCAACGACACAAATGGTAAACAAGTAGGCACCTACTTTGGCCCGCCCGCCACCTGGCAAGCCCTGGACGGTTCCAGAGTCACGGGTACCCAGCTTGCAGTAGCCCCTGCCGGCGCCGGCAACTTGCCTTACCAGCTGGTCAAGGCCAACCCGGCCGAAGGTAAAGGCGCCATGAGCGGCGTGAGCTACATCCAGCGTGTCGCGCTCAAGGGCGGCGTGGCACCCGGTAGCGAATGCACTGCCGCCAACAAGGGCGAGCAACAAGCAGTGCCGTATCAGGCGGACTATGTCTTCTGGGCCAGCCGCTAAATCAATGAGGCACCCGTGGCCGGTTGCGAAAACCGTCTACGCTGCCTCGATGAAACCCGGGCCAATGACTTGAGAACACCCCCTAGTGACGCTACCTGAGCCATTGTTTGACTATGAAGCCTGCCTGTTTGCCTGCGCTCGCGGCGAACGGCAGGCGCTCGTGGCCCTGTATGCCCAGGAAAGCGCGCGCTTGCTGGGTGTTGCCAAACGCATTGCCCGCGACAACGCCCTGGCGGAAGACATCGTGCACGACGCTTTTATCAAGATCTGGATGCGCGCTGCCAGCTTCGACCCTCAGCGTGGCTGCGCCCGGGGCTGGATTTTCAGCGTGACCCGGCACCTGGCGCTGAACTTTGTACGCGACAGCCGTCTGGAGCTGCAGGTCAGCGATGACAGCGCGCTGGCGTTACAGCCTTTGGCCTCGCTCGATGGCCGGCACCAGGAGCAGGACGCACTTGAATGGCAAACCGGCGCCGAGCGGATTTATGGCTGCCTTGAGCAGCTCGACCCGGCCAGACGCACCTGTATCGTGCATGCCTATGTCGACGGCTATACCCACGCCGAGATTGCCGAAAAACTCGCCACGCCATTGGGCACTGTAAAAGCCTGGATCAAACGCAGCCTGAGCGCATTGCGCGAGTGCATGGGATGACTTTCAAACCTGACAACAACGACCCGGCAGAGCTTGACGCTCTGGCGGGTGAGTACGTACTGGGGACGCTCGACGCGCCGCAACGCCGCGCCATTGAGCAACGCCTGCGCCATGACGGCCAACTGCAAGCGGCGGTCGGGCGCTGGGAGGCACGACTGCTGCCCCTGAACGATCTTGTTCCGCCACAGACGCCTTCAGCACAACTGTGGCCGCGCATCGAACGCAGCCTCAACGCATTGAATGAGCCCGCGCCCCAAGCCCGGCAGCCGGCCGGTCCCTCCTGGTGGAATCTGCTGCCCTTGTGGCGCGGCCTGACTGCAGCGGGGCTGGCCGCAACGCTGGTACTGGGCACGGTGTTGTTGACCACGGCCCCGACCGTGCCCCCGCCCGCCTATGTGGTGGTGCTGGTGGCGCCACAAAACCAGGCGCCGGGCTGGGTGGTCCAGGCCAGCAACCGCCAACAGATCCAGCTGATTCCGCTGGGCATGGCGCAGGTGCCGGCAGACAAGGCGCTGGAATTCTGGACCAAGGGCAAAGGCTGGGATGGCCCGGTATCCCTGGGGCTGGTCAAGCCGGGGCAAACCTTGTCCATACCGCTGGATAGCCTGCCGCCGCTTGAGCCCGACCAACTCTTTGAGCTGACCCTTGAAGGCCCCAACGGCTCACCGCTCGGCAAACCTACTGGGCCCATTCAATTTATCGGCCGGGCTGTCAAAGTGATTTGAGGCCCTGTTGTTTGGCCCGGTAATGACGCACCAGGGCTACGGCCACCATCAGTGCAATCACAGACAGCACAATCGGCAAACGATAAGGCTTGAGGTCGCCCAGCGCGCGCTCCAGAAACTCCCCGGCCCAATACCCGCCCGAGGCAAACAGCGTCGCCCACACCGCCGCGCCCAAGGCATTGATGCAGGAAAACTTCAGCGGCGAGACCTTGCACGCACCGATCACCATAGGCCCCACCAGCCGCATGCCATACAAAAAACGCACTGAAAAAATCGACACCGAGGGGTGCTGGTTGATCAGTTGCGTCACCCGATCGATAGTCGCCTGCTGCTTGTGCAGGCGCGGCAACAGACGGGCACCGAAATAACGACCGACCCAGAACAGCACCTGATCACCCAGCATCCCCGCCAGGCTGGCGTAACCGATCACGGGCAGAAGCTTGAGCACATGTTGATGCGCCGCCATGCCACCCAGAATCAGGATGGTTTCACCTTCCAGCAAACAGCCGATAAACACGGCCAGATAGCCATAGGTGGCGAGCAAGTAACTGAAATCGATGTGTTCAAACATGTGCACGCTGTCGCTCCATTGGATTGAGGGTGTTGCTCCGTTCATCCCGCGCAATCTACCACTCAGTGCCGGTGTCGATGGTGGATATCCGGAAAGTGCGGATGGTTATGGCTGATCTGCGGATGCTGGTGTGCATGGCTATGGGACACATCCTCAGGTACAGCCTCTGCATGCTCATGCTGGTGATGTGCATCGTGGGAGTGGCGATGCGTGTGTTCCTGCGGTTGATGCAGATGCAGATGCTCATGGCGCTCGGTGAGGTGCAGCCACACGCCAAAGATCATGAACGCCGCCGCCACCCAGAACAGCAGCGAGACCGACTCCCCCAGCACCAGGATGGCAATCGCAGCCCCCAGAAAAGGCGCTGTCGAAAAGTACGCCCCGGTCCGCGCCGCGCCCAGGCCACGCAATGCCAGAACAAACAGCACCAGGCTCACCCCGTAGCCCAGAAAGCCGATCAACAAGGCCGGGGCCAGCACGTCAAACGAAGCAATCCTGGCACCCAGCGTCAACCCGATCGCGCAGTTCACCAGCCCCGCGAACAAGCCTTTGGCCCCTGCGATAAACAGCGCATCAGAAGCGGACACCTTGCGCGTCAGATTGTTATCAACCGCCCAGCAAAAACAGGCAAACGCCACCGCCAGAGGACCGAGCCAGGACAACTCCTGCGCGGCTGCCGGGCCGGACGGCCACGACAACACAACGCCCCCGGCGATGATTGCCAGCATGCCCAGTACAATCCGCCGGTCCGCATTCTCTTTAAACACCACCCACGCCAACAGGGCTGTCAGCACAGGCTCAAGATTGAGCATCAAGGACGCGGTCGCGCCACTGGTCAGGGTCAAACCGAACATCAGCGCCACGGGCCCCAAGATGCCGCCAAACACGATAGCCCCCACCAGCCACGGCCACTCACTGGCACTCAGCCCGGACGCCGTCCAGCCGCGATCGCGGATACAGCGCACCAGCAACAACCCCAGGCCGCTGCCCAAATACAACAACCCGGCCAGCATCACAGGCGGTACTTCGGTGCCCAGCAGTTTGGCCAGTGGCGTACTGGCACCAAACAGCGCCGCTGCAGCCAATGCGTAAATCACACTCGTATTCATCACATCCACTTCTGTATCCGTCGTGCAAGCAGTCTAGGGTCTGTTGACGCTTGGTTGTGGCCGCGCCGATAGCCCATGTGGTGCAGGGCAAGACGCGAGCAGCGTGGTTGGGTTGTTCCAAATAAGCTGCGAGCAACGCGGCTCACAACCAAACGTCAACAGACCCTAGCTTAGCCCGCAGATATCGGCCAACAGAGAAATCAGCGCCCTGATCCAGATCAATGCCGGCGCAGGATTTGCCTCACGCGAAACCCGCGCTTTACCGACACGAAGCCCGCGAGGTTTTATATATCTATGATTTTTCGACGGTTTTAGGCAGGCATCGAACAAAAAAATGTACCTGAATGGACGTTATCGACCTTGCCTCATCGGCGCAGGCTCTATATATTCGTCCACCTGTCACGCAGGCCCTGAGTACTTTGATCGTTAAAGCACCGGCCTTCCTGACCCGCTTTACAGCGCTACCGCCCGAATGGCGAAACTGGTAGACGCATGGGACTTAAAATCCCCCGTTCGTAAGGACGTGCCGGTTCGATTCCGGCTTCGGGCACCAAACAAATCAAGGGCTTGCATGAGATTCTTCGTGCAGGCCCTTTGTTTTTTGCACCGCAATTCTGTTTTTACCCCGCCCGTGGCGTCCTGCCGAACGAACACAAACCAAAAGCAATTCAGAGCAAGCACAACGGCTTCAAGGACAGAAAAAGACTGCTGCGGGCCGGCGGCATCAAAACTTGATTCGGGGCAGGTTTTAGCTTCTCATGGATCGTTTCTGAACTTTTCAGGGCCGCTGTACCTAAACGCTCGTAAACATTTTTATCAACGTCATGGAGACACTCGCCAATGCTTACTGCAAAACTGCTGCGTCACACCTGTGCCCTTGCGCTGTCCAGCGCACCACTGGCAGTGATGGCCGCCCCAAGCACCGACCCCCTCTTCACCATCGGCTTACTGGGCTCTTACAGCGAGTTAAAGTTCGAAGGCGGTCGCGAGTCCGACAAGGAAGATATGGGCCAAGGCGGTGTCTTTGCCAACTTTGGCAACAAGATGACCGAAGAGTCCGGCTTCATCTACCAGATCGGTGGTGAAGTCAAATACAGCAAGAAAAATGACCATAAGCTCAAGGAAGCCCAGGTCGACCTCGACCTTGGCTGGCGCGCCGCGCTGGACGCGCGCAACTTCGTCGACGTGATAGTCGGTGGTGGTTACGGCTGGACCCGTTTCGAGCCTGAGATCAACAATCTGGACACAAAACTGACCCTGAAATCGCCATTTGCCAAGGCAGCGCTGGGCTACAACCACCAGTTCGACACCTCGACCCTGCGCGTAGAGGTGGGTGCCCGTCACTCTATCGATGGCCGCGCACGCCTGAAGGTCGACCGCTTCGGCAGCGATAGCGTCGACATGAAAGACAGTACCAACCCGTACGCAGAAGTTTCGCTGCTGATGAACCAGAAGGGCGCCATGCCGATTTATGCAGGTGTGTACTACACCCGTTCGGAGTACAAGATCGACGAGGATTCGCCGGTTGCCGACAACACCAAACTCAAGCGTGACGAGTTCGGCATGAAGGTCGGCCTGGCGTTCTGATCCCATCTGGCAGGCCCCGTCAGCTGTCGGGGCCTGCATCGGCCTCAGCGCCGCGGCTCCCCTGCCTCATTCAATCAGCGGTAACCGGACTGAAGGTGTGTGGTTCAGTCCGTCGACTGCATCCAGTATTTGCCGTACCCGATCTGTAACGGATATATCCCCCTCAAGCTTCAAGACAGTACAGGTAAGCGCAGACAGCCATTGCTGATGCCTTGCCAAGCTACGTCCGGGGACGCCTCCCTCATCATACCGAGCTGCCCAAGCCAGAAACTCCGGCTTTGCCTGACCGAAGCGTTTCACCTCTCGGCGCTTTAGTCTCTCTAATCTGAGTTCAACAGGAAGATAAAGGAACACCACAAGATCAAACTCGCTCTCAAGCGGTTGACCCCAGCCCATCACTGATCCTGCAACCACTGCTCGGCCATGAGAGCGCATGTCCTGTAGCAAGCGCTCGCCTCGTTGCGTTTTGTCTGCCAGATGCTGATATGGAGGGTTACTGGGCAGCCACAAAAAATCATCTGCTTCCAGGTGAGTTGTGCTCAGCTCCTTTGCTAAAGCATCCGCTAAGGTGGTGGTGCCGGTACCTGCCGCACCTGTGATCAAGATGTAACGTGCCGTCTGTTTTGTCATTTCGCTCAGCCACTCTCAAAAGTTTTCAGCTCCGACAAACTAGACGTGACCGGCTGAAAGGTGCAGGTCTGGAGGATCATATTTCAAGTTTCGGATTGTTTTTTGGCCACTAAAAAAACCTGTACCTCTCATTTTTCAATGCGCTGGATTTTAGTGAATTTATGTTTGATCAATATTTGAAACGATGGGATCTGACCATTGATGGCGAAGCTTTTGTCTCGCTGAACGGCAATCTGCTGCCCGTCCGCCAACGCGGCATACCCGCCATGCTCAAAATCTCGCAAGTAGCAGAGGAACAAGCTGGCGCATTGCTCATGGCTTGGTGGAACGGCAATGGTGCGGCGCCCATTCTCGCCCATGATGGCGAGGCCTTGCTTATGAAACGCGCGCAAGGCACGTCCTCGCTTCTGCAGATGGTGAGTTGCGGCCGGGACGACGAGGCTACTCGCATCCTCTGTACGGTAGCCGCTCGCCTGCATGCACCAAGTGCCAAGCCAGTCCCCGCCCTGGTTCCGCTGGAGCAATGGTTCAAAGCGTTATGGAACGGAGCGGCGAAGCACGGCGGCATCCTTGAACACTGCGCAAGAACCGCACGCGAGCTCCTGGCTGCCCCGCGTGATATCACGGTACTGCATGGCGACATCCACCATGGCAATGTACTTGATTTCGGCCCTTCCGGCTGGCTCGCCATTGATCCCAAGGGACTGTACGGCGAGCGGGGTTTTGATTATGCAAACATCTTCTGCAATCCCGACGGTGAAAGTGCTCTGGCACCGGGATGCTTCGAGAGTCGGATCGAAATCGTCGCAAATGCCTCCGGCATCGATCGCCAGCGACTACTGCAATGGGTGCTCGCATGGACTGGATTGTCGGTAACCTGGATGCTCGAAGACGACGTTGAACCGGGCAGCAACCTTGCAGTGGCGAAACTGGCTGCAGCGGCTCTCGGCATCGGCGATTAGTCCTTGGCGCCATTCACGACAGGGCTATTCGATTTAATCGCAAATGCTGGACGGGTCGAAGACACGGGGACCGAACGCCATTCTGTGAAAGGGTGTTTAGCCAGGCTCGGTGTCTTTCTCGAGCAAAACAGCACCGCTCCCAAGCGAACTTAAATGATCACCTGGATTGCGCAGAGGGCAGTCCGTCATGGAAAGGCATCCACAGCCGATACAGCCGTCGAGCTGATCACGAAGCCGGGTCAGGCTGAGAATCCGCTCGGTCAGGAGGTCCCTCCAGCTTGTAGAGAGATTCGCCCAATCTTTGGAAGTCAGAGGTCGACCTGACGGAAGCTCGTCCAGTGCGACCTTGATCGAAGCCAAAGGAATGCCCGCGCGCTTCGCAATCTTGATGATGGCAATACGGCGAAGCGTATCTCGTGAATAGCGACGTTGATTGCCTGCACTTCGCTGCCCCTGAATCAGTCCTTTGGCCTCGTAGAAGTGGACGGTCGCGATGGTGATGCCGCATCGGCGGGCCAACTCACCTACAGAAAGTGGTACACGCACATCGATCATAGGTTTCTACTCTCTCTTGACCTCATCTATACATGAGGTTTTATAAAGAGTGTCGGTTTGCCTTTGCAAGCCTTCATCTGCGACTGCGGGTGAGTTCTTGAAGTGGAGCCAACATGGACAAGCGTCACATCCCATCTGATCAAACCTCACAAAACAGATCGAACGCACGGGCATCCGCAGATAGCCCTCCCTCAAGTACGAGCTGGGGAACCCTGCTCTCTGGCAGAAATGGTGTGCGTTCGCTCGCGCTCGCTGGCGGCGTCGTCCTCCATGCAGTCAACGTCTATATTTCCACGACGATTCTGCCTTCGGTCGTAAGGGACATCGGCGGTATCGATTATTACGCCTGGAACACCACACTGTTCGTCGCGGCTTCGATCCTCGGGTCGGCACTGTCGTCGAGGTTGCTCATCAGCGCGGGGCCGCGCGGCGCTTACATGATCTCAACGCTGGTGTTTGCGATCGGGACGCTCATCTGTGCATTCGCACCCTCAATGCCTGTCATGCTTGCCGGACGCCTCATTCAGGGACTGGGCGGCGGTTTTCTGTTCGCGCTGTCCTATGCCATGATCCGGCTGGTTTTCAACGAAGCTTTATGGGCACGCGCAATGGCCCTGGTCTCCGGAATGTGGGGGGTGGCAACGCTGATTGGCCCTGCCGTAGGCGGCGTCTTCGCAGATCTGGGCATATGGCGGGCTGCGTTCTGGTCACTCATTCCAGTTGCAATGCTGTTCGCCCTGCTCGCGGTGGCCGTACTGCCCAGACGCAGCTCTCAGAGCACCGAAGCCTCCCCGCTTCCTCTTGCCCAACTCGTTCTCCTGACATCGGCTGTTCTCGTCGTTTCAGCGGTCAGTGTCTCGTCAATGTTCATCTTGAATATGGCTGGCCTGGCCGCCGCCGCCATCCTGACCGCCTTGCTGATCGCCACGGAAAGCCGCGCCCGGCACAGGCTGCTGCCACAAGGTGCATTCCGGATCACATCGGCCCTGGGGTCGCTCTACGCAACTATGTCGTTGCTTGCGATTACCGTAACCAGTGGCGAAATATTTGTGCCGTTGTTCCTCCAGATCCTCCACCACCAGTCACCGCTCGCTGCGGGCTACCTTGCAGCGCTTATGGCGGCCGGGTGGACGTTGGGCTCAATCGCGAGCGCAGGAGCCAATGGCAGAAATATCAGGCGCGCGATCCTCATCGGTCCGGCACTCGGAATAGCGGGCATGGCTGCGCTTGCCGTTTTGATGCGAACTGAAAGTGACGGTGGCTGGCTCGCACTTACCCCTGTCTGCCTTGCCCTGGCAGCAATCGGGTTGGGCGTAGGGTTAGCCTGGCCGCATCTGCTGACCCGCATCTTTCAAGTATCTTCGGCAGGGGAACAGGACCTGGCAGCAGCTTCGATTACAACCGTGCAACTTTTCGCTACTGCGCTCGGTGCGGCTCTGGCAGGAATGGTGGCAAACATCGCGGGGCTGACTGATCCCGGGGGTGTCGTCGGTGTGTCAAGAGCAGCAACCTGGCTTTTTGGAGTGTTTGCACTTGCACCCATTCTTGCCGTTTTTACAGCCCGTGGAGTGCTGCTGCACCACCCGAAAGCTGGGCAGGGGAAAATCTGATTTTTCAACAGAGCCGATCCGAAGCAGACGTTACTCAGGGGCGGTTTTGTGCACAAACCATATTCTTTGCGCAACTGAACCGGTTACCCAGGATGCAGTCAAACAGGTCGTTGCACTGTGGACGATAGCTATCAGACATCGCCAGCTGAGCTCCTGAGTACGTAGTCAACGTTGTTTCTTACCCTCGAAAACGCCTCCCAAAGGATGCAAAAAATGAGAAATATCATTTCTGTGGTTGCTGTAGCGGCTTCATTTGCCATGGGTACTGCATTCGCTCAAGCACCCGCGAAACCTGATGTGAACCCAATCACAAATGGCGCGATCAATCCGGCAGTTACGCCAGGCACTACCGGCGCAGATAAAATTGCAGTAACCCGCGATGCTAATGCCGGAGCATTGAACGAATGCTACGCCAGCGTTGGCGATCAGCCCCGGACAGCGTTGAAGGCTTGTCTTGAGGGCAAGACTCGCGAAGCCACGTCACAAATGAATATCGCTTACAAAAAACTGGAAGCTCAGACAAAGGAAATCGATTCGAGCGCCACGGCCAAAGCCCTTGCCTCGCTGCTCGCTTCTCAAAGGGCTTTCGAGAAGTTCAAGGATGCACAGTGCCAATGGGAAAGTGATGCCGCGATGGGGGGCTCGGGCTCTGGAGATTTTTTAAGTTCCTGCAAAGTCGATTTGATGCGTTGGAGAGCGAAGCAGCTTTCCAGTTGAATTTATTGACGGCTCAACGTTGAGATCAGGATGAAATAATGAACAAGGCCAATCAAAAAAACTGCGGCCGCACCGACGCTAAAAATGGAGCAAGCGGTAAACATAGCCAAAGAAATTTTCTGCGGCTCGCTTGGGTCCTGGCGCTATGCATGTCCATCGCAGGCTGGGTAACAGTTGTTCTGTTCCTGGAGAAAACTTCCTGGATCGATATTGATGGGTTCCTGCATGAACCGTTGTTCTGGCTGATCCCGACCAGCTATTTGTTCTTGTTTGTAGCCATCGTACTGGCCATATCAGATATGGCCCTCAAGTTGAAAAAGCATCATTGCAGCAGATAGGCCGCTTCGTTCGCGACCACGACGCCTGCCAGCGACGTCGTGGCGCACCAAGGCCCGGGCTCGACAGCAGCGGCGTCCCCCAATTTGACCCACTGAGTGTCTATGCCTGCGACAGGCGCCCGACGGTCAGGCCAACGCCAACCGCGCAGCCTTGTTCGGCAGGATGAGGGCCGCACACACAAACCCCGCCACCACCATGCAGGCGCTCACCAGGATGGCGTAGCTGAAGCCCTGCACCGCACTGCCCCCGTCCGCCAGCACGGCGATGCTCACTGCGACACCCACGGCCAGGCCGACCGCAGAACCCACTTCCTGGGTCGTGGTCAGCATGCCGCCCGCCAAACCATGATCGACCGCATCGACTCCTTCGATACCGGCCACGGTCCAGGCCGGGAAGGCGATGCCGTAACCAATGCCCGCCAACAACGTTCCGGGAAGGATCGAGCCGGCCCAGGAGGTATCCACGGCCAGGGAAACACCCAGCAAGGCCAGCCCACAGATAAACACCGTCATGCCGCCCATGATCACCGGCTTGGTCCCTGCCCTGGCGATCAGGGAGGGCCCTGCCCAGGCGCTGGAGAGCGTGAAAGCAATCGCCATCGGCAACAGCCCCAAGCCTGTCTGAGTAGCGGTGAAACCGAGGATTTCCTGCATATACAGCGCCACAACAACAAAGGTCGGCCCCAGCGCGGTATTCGCCAGCAGCGACACCAGGTTTGCGCCGCCGGTCATGCGCTGCCAAAAAACCGGAATGGGCATCAGCGGGTATTCAGCCCGGGTTTCAACCCAGACAAATACGGCGAGCAGTCCCACGGCCAGGGCGATCAACCCGTAAGTGACGGGCGAAGCAAGGCCGACGTGCTCGCTGTTGGCAAACGCGAACACCAGCGTTGCAGCACCCGCCGCGACCAGAACCGCACCGCCGATGTCGAGGCGCATAGCGGCCATTGAAGCCTCGCGCCTGCCTTCTGGCAGGTAGCCTGCCAGGGCAATCACCAGCACACCCACAGGGACGTTGATCCAGAGCACCCAGCGCCAACCCAGAGCGTCAGTAATGATGCCGCCCAGAATCAGCCCTGCGACGAAACCGCTTGCAGCCACGGCCGTCCAGGCCCCCAGTGCACGGTTGCGCGATTTCTCGTCAGGGAACAGCGCCAGCAGCAACGAAAAGGCCGCCGGTGAAAAAAGGGCCGCGCCAAAACCTTGCATGGCCCGGGTCACAATGAGCATTGCGGGGCTCTGCGAGAAGCCGCCGAGCAACGAACCCAGGGTGAAGATCACCAGCCCCAGCAGAAATACCCGGCGCCGGCCAAACATGTCGGCAGCGCGCCCACCCAACAGCAGAAACCCCGCGATGGCGACGCCGTATGCATTGATGACCCACTGCAAAGCCCCTGGAGTGAACCCCAGGCTTTCCTGAATCTGCGGTAAGGGGATCATGGTGATAGAGAAGTCGAGCAATGCCACAAATTGAGTCATGCATAACAAAATGAGGCAAAGCCGCCAGCGAGGATTATTCATTTGTACACCCTATGGATTTAGTTTTACTAAACTTGTTCAGAACCTCTAAACAGGCTGTATCATCGCCCTCACGCCGGGTGAGCGGAAACGATCATTTGTGCCCTAGACATTCAGGAAAACTAAACCTTATGGCCACGTCACTACCCCTTCTCGCGCTGCGCACCTTTGTCGAAGTCGGGCAACGAGGCAGCATCAAGGCGGCCGCTCAAGCGTTGAACGTCACTTCAGGGGCTGTCAGCCAGCAGATTCGCTTGCTGGAAGATCGGGTCGGCATGGCGCTGTTCACACGGGAGCGAAGCGGTTTGTGCCTGACAGAAGCCGGGGCCAGCGTTCATCCCGTGCTGCTCCAGGCCTTTGAAAACATGCAACAGGCATTGCAGGCGCTGGAGGCCATCAAGTGCCGGCAGACCTTGACCGTCAGTACGGTCGCGACGTTTGCCGCTTCGTGGCTGGTGCCGCGTCTTGGCCGCTTCAACCTGCGCCACCCGCATATCGAAGTCAGGGTTGAAGCCACGTCCGCTGTGGCCGACATGCGCCGGGACCGGGTCGATGTGGCGCTGCGCCACGGGCTGGGAAACTATCCCGGCTTGCAGGTCACCCGGCTGATGGCACCCGTGATGGTGCCGGTAGCCAGTCCCGCCCTGATGGCCACAAGCCCGACCATCACCAGTCCTGCGGATTGTCTTGAATTTGCGCTGTTGCATGACTCTGACCGGACAGACTGGTCCCTCTGGCTCGCGGCCCACGACGTCGCCAAGGATCCGCGCGCCGAACGCGGCACAGCGTTCGAGGATGATTTCCTGCTGATTCGAGCCGCCGAAGCCGGTCAAGGGCTGGCCCTGGTACCCCGGGAGTACGCGCAGGAAGAAATCAATGCCGGCCGCCTCGTCCAGGTCCTGGATAAACCCTGGCCTGCGCGCTTTGCCTATTACGTGGTAACCCGCCAGGACGCCATGCACAGAGAAGAGGTCAAGGCGTTCGTGGACTGGATCATGGAAGAAGCCCAGGATGTTCCCGGGCAAGCACCACTTTAGAAAAACTGATGCAGCACGGCAGAATTCATCGTTTCCGGTGTGGAATTCGGCAGGTTAGGGTTACGGGCCTGTACTTATTCAGCCAGGCCCCAAAACCATGAACACCCCTGACCTGACGCTCTACACCGACAGTTCGCCCAACGGCTTCAAGATCACCATTGCCCTGGAGGAACTGGAACTCACCTATACCCTTCGCCATGTTCATATCGAGCAGGGTGAACACCGCCGGCCCGACTTTCTCAAGCTCAACCCCCATGGACGCATCCCGGTTCTGGTTGACCACGCGACGGGCATCACCCTGTTCGAGTCTGCCGCCATCCTGCTCTATCTGGCCGAAAAGACAGCACGGCTATTGCCTGCAGAGCCTTCTGAACGCTGGGCGGCCATTACCTGGCTCATGTTTCACACCTCGAGCATGGGCCCCATCCTGGGCCAGCGCGTGCATTTCGAACTGTTTGATCAGCCTGCGAACCCCACCGCCATCGCCCGCCTGCGGCAACTGACGGAAGCTACATTCGTGACACTCGATCAACACCTGTCCAACCAGACATGGCTGGCGGGAGCGCAGTACTCGATTGCAGATATCGCGACCTTCGGCTGGATGCATATCGCCCGCATCATCGACTTTGACTTCAGCCGGTACCGCCACCTGAGCGCATGGTACGAGCGAATTGCCCTGCGCCCGGCCGTGCAAAGGGGGGTTGCGCTCCCCCATCCCGCAACGGGCGCCTGACCCCACACAACAGGCAATGAACCAGCCAGCCCACAGGCAGGCCATTGCAATGCCAGCATCGAACTTTATTCCTGATGCCCCATCTACATGTACACAGGCGGGATCATTTCGCTCCTGCTTAAATCTCTTTATCACTATCGACTGAGGTTAATCACATGCGAATTACATTACCGGTCCTTGTGCTGGGCATCGTGATATCGCAGGGAGCAATGGCCGCTGGAGATGGATCTGCCGCTGTCGGAGGCGGTGTTGGCGGTGTGCTGGGCAATATTGTCGGTCAACAGGTGGGCGGCTCTACCGGGGCAGCCATCGGCGCAGGCGTCGGCGGGGCGGCAGGTAGCGCAGTCGGCGCGCCAAGAGGCAACAAGACCGAAGCCGCCATTGGTGGCGGTGTCGGCGGTGCTGGCGGCTCGCTCATCGGTCATCAGCTCGGAGGCTCCACCGGCTCTGCCATAGGGGCCGGGCTAGGCGGCGCCGTTGGTGGCGCGGTCGGCAACAACCTGGGCGATGATGGCAACCGGCACAGCTCGGGCGGCAAACACAAGCATAAGCACAAAAACAAAAACCATTGAAAACCGGCTTTCAATGGTCAAGAGCCCGACTTCGTGTCGGGCTTTTTTGGAAATGTGCCTAGCCGTAAGGGCCGAACCCGTAGAAAGCCGTGACGTATCGAATGGATATGTACGCTGTGTCAGTAACTGCGATACCGGGTACACATCCGGCATTCGCGTTTAACTGAAATATTGGTTTCGCTCTTACCGCGAGTCCCTGCCCTGCCATACGGCCTCCTGTGAGGGGCGTTCGCGTTGTTTGTACATTCCCGTGGCTACAGCAAAAGCAAAGGTTAAGGCTTGAAACTGCACACCCCCATGTGGGAGCGGGCTTGCTCGCGATGGCAT